>CAVHML010000025.1:4957-10301 GCA_963636905.1 bacterium | reverse complement strand
GCGCACCCGTAACCGACAAAACACGAGACCTATGTTGCAGAAACTGTTCGGGTTTGACCCCGCTAAGCACAGCGTGAGAACCGAAATCATGGCCGGTATCACCACCTTTCTCACCATGTCATACATCCTTGCGGTCAATCCGAGCATTTTTTCCAGCCTCGCGCCGCTGGGAATGGACACCCCTGCCACGTTCACGGCCACCGCTCTTGCGGCCATAGTGGGCACTCTGATCATGTCAATCTATGCCAAAAAGCCGTTCGGACTGGCTCCCGGCATGGGGCTGAATGCCTTTTTCGTTTATACGGTGTGCCTCTCCATGGGCTATACATGGCAGTTTGCGCTCTCTGCCATACTCATTGAGGGTATCCTGTTCGTCATTCTGACCGTGACAAACATACGCCGGCTCATCGTGGACTCCATACCCATGTCCTTGAAACGTGCCATCGGCGCAGGCATAGGGCTGTTCATAGCTTTCATAGGACTTAGGAATACGGGTATAATCGTGGACAATCAGGCCACTCTCGTGGGCATCGGCGACCTGACGGAGGGCAATGCACTGCTCGGAGCCATCGGTTTGTTGCTGACGGGAGTGCTGGTGGCGAAGAAAGTACCGGCTGGTTTGCTCGTCGGAATACTCGTTACGGCGGTCATAGGCATACCGATGGGACTTACCCATTTTGACGGAATCGTGGGCAAACCGCCGTCTTTGGCACCCATATTCTGCCAGTTTGAGTTCGACAAAATCTTCGTTCCTGACATGGCAGTGGTCGTGTTCACGTTTCTGTTCCTCGACATTTTCGACACAATGGGCACACTTGTGGGCGTATGCACCAAGGCCGGCATGATTGGAAGGGACGGAAAGATACCGGGACTCAACAAGGCGCTCATGGCCGATGCCGTGGCTACGGTGGCAGGGGCGTGCTTCGGCACCTGCACCACCACCACTTACGTGGAGAGTGCGTCGGGTGTGGCGCAGGGAGGGCGCACCGGACTGACCTCATTCACCACGGCCATGTGCTTTGTCCTGGCCCTTTTCTTTGCGCCGGTGTTCTTCGCAATCCCGCCAGCGGCCACTTCGCCGGCGCTCGTCGTGGTGGGTTTGTTCATGCTAAGCCCCATCAAGGACATCAATCTGGACGACTACTCGGAGTCACTCCCCGCCTTTATCACCATAATAATGATGCCTTTGGCCTACAGCATATCGGAAGGCATCATCTGCGGCATGATTTGCTATGTGGCAATCAACGCCTTGTGCGGAAAGTTCAGCAAGCTGAGCGTCACAATGTGGATACTTGCCACGCTATTCATACTGAAATTAATCTTCATCTGACCGGGTGGAGTCATGCAAATGCCGCATTGCGTTTCGTAAACCGCCCGTTTACGATGCGTAAATGCCCCGTTTAGCTGTCGTAAATGCCGTGTTTACGATGCGTAAACGTACCGTTTGTTTTCGCGACCGTTCGGTTTTACATTGTTTTTCCGTATTTTTGCAGTCAGAATATGAAGCAGACAGACAAATACAAGGTACTGGCGGTGCTCGTGAGGGGCTTCTTTGAGGGCTTCACATCGGGCATACTTGACGGCCAGAGGGTAGGGCGGAGTGAGAAAAACGACCCGAAAACGGTGAAGAAGGCCATGCTCGACCACTACGAAAGCATAGCCCCGGAGTTCCACGACCTGCTGTTTTACCCCATAGCCACGATGAATTTCGACTGCGAAAATATCACTGCCCGGCTGGAAGCGGCGCGTTGCACCAAGCCAACCCCGGAGCAGCTGCTGCAAATGGCCTGTTCAGACGACGCAATGCACCGGGCTGTGGTGGCCGAATACCGCCGTAACTTCGGCAGTCTGCTTGAGGGACGGCTCCCGACCGAACAGGAACACTTGGACAACTACACGCGTGGCGGAGGGCAACAAGCCCAGACAGACACCAAAAAGGCCATACACCGTGTGGTCAAAACGGCAGTACGGGCATACACAAGGGGGCTGAAACGCAGCGGAAACGGTCAGGTCGTGCCCGACAAAGTGTCCGTTATGCTGCTGCTAATCAACACTATGAACCTGCTGATGAACGACTCTCCGATAGAAACGTTCGCTTCACAGGCGCAAACCCTTGACGAGGTGATGCTCAAAGCCTGCGGTTCGGAGCGCAACATAGGCGTTATGATGGAGGCAATGCGCGCTGCATACAAGGAAATGGCCATGGAATGAGGCGGAAACGCACCCGACAGGCGTAAGAAACGCTGGACACACTACAACAACTATACTGCAAAACAATGAAAAAAACAATCCTTATCGCCGTGGCGGCGGCCTTTGCACTGTCGGCAGCGGCACAGTTCTCAAAGCCAAGGCGCGACTACGTGGAGTGGCTCGTAACGTCTGACCGTCAAGACCGCACCTACCGCACCGGCCAGAAGGCCACTGTCACCGTGGAAGCCTACAAGGGAGGCAACGCACTTGACGGGGTTACGCTCTACTACAAGACTGGTGACGAGATGTTTCTGCCCGAAGGAAAGGGCGACTCCACCGTGTTCCGCAACGGCAAGGCCACCATTGACATGGGCACACGCACCGAACCGGGCTTCAAAGCGTGCGACCTGCGGTTCACAGTCTATGGAGTAACGTACAAAGACCTGGTGAAACTCGCCTACGATCCGGCCTCCATACGCTCATATTCGCCCGATCCGAAGGACTTCGACAGCTTCTGGAAGAAGACAATCAAGGAGGTTGGCAAGGTGGAACCGGCTCCCGAAGTGACCCCGATGCCGCAGTACTCGACCGACAAGGTGGAGGTTTCGCTCGTGAAACTGACCGTCGGGCCTGACGGACGCAACATGTACGGCTACCTTACCCGCCCCAAGGATGGCAGGAAACATCCCGTTCTCTTCTGTCCGCCCGGCGCAGGAGCAGCCAAAATAAGCCCGACCACGTATTACAGCGAGCACGGTTTCATCTACCTGAACGTCAACATACACAGCGGATGCAACCCGGAACTGGACGACAAGGCGTATGCCGAAGCGCGCAAGGTGGCCGACGGCTACAACCGCAGGGGCATCGGCAGCAAGGAAACGTTCTACTACCGCAGCGTATATGCCGGGTGCTCGCGCTGCATCGACTACCTTTGCAGTCTTGAAGACTGGGACGGGCGCAACGTGGGCGTGACCGGCGGAAGCCAAGGCGGCGCACTGACCGTCGTAACAGCCGCACTCAACCCCAAAGTGACGTTCTGTGCGCCGTTCTATCCCGCCCTTTGCGACCTGCTGGGCTTCAGGTTCGGACGCGCGGGAGGCTGGCCGAAGTACTTCCAGACGGGCAGTGAAGCCGATGGAGCGGCCGAAACGCTGCCGTATTATGACGTGGTGAACTTCGCAAGGCGGCTGAAATGCCCCGTCTTCTACTCGTTCGGCTACAACGACGACACCTGTTCGCCCACGTCAACCTACGCCGCATACAACGAAATAGCCGCCCCGAAGACTCTGGCGGTAACGCCCACGAGCGGTCACTGGCGTTTCCCGGAGACAAACGACGAGTCTTTGGAGTGGATGAAGAGCCAGCTGAAATGACCCGGAGCGGCGGATTTATGACCAGAAAATGGCAATTTTTGCGACTCGGAGCGGCAGATTTTGCAATTCGGAACGGCGGTTTTGCGGTTTGGAGCGGCAGATTTGCGGTTTGGAGCGGTTGGTTTTGCGGTTTGGAGCGGCTGGTTTATGGCCATGAAACGGCTGGTTTGCAACCGCAACAGTGCTCGCTGCACTTGACAAATTGACGGGAAAAGAGGGTAAAAGATTTCTTTTTCACTCAAATTATGAACAAATAACATAGTAATTTGTACGAAATAACATCCTTAATCCGTCATTTATCCGTATCTTTGCAGCGGAAAAACGAAAAGAAGGCGGCCTTATGGCTGACCTAATCCGAACAGAACAAACATAAAAACGAATAGTTTTAGTTTAGTAATAGTTTTGGTTAGTAATTTTTATGGTAAAATGTAACGGGGCTGTGAAGTTCCGTTATTTTTTTTGTCCGGCCGGGTTGCACCCGACAAACCGTGCCTTTACGATGTATAACTCGTGCGTTTACGGTGTCTAACCCGTGCGTTTGTGACAGC
Source organism: bacterium (assembly GCA_963636905.1). GTDB lineage: Bacteria > Bacteroidota > Bacteroidia > Bacteroidales > Bacteroidaceae > Prevotella. The sequence goes on along the minus strand of CAVHML010000025.1, from coordinate 6,190 downwards.
TAAAGCGTGTGTTTATTGCATCTGTTCCGTACCTTTACGGCCATAAACGAAGCAAGCCCGGAGGATTACTCCCCCGGACTTGTCCGCTTAGTATGTGCCTTTTGCCCCAAGAACAGGGCGGGGGCTTCACTCTTGCAGCAACAATTCCATGTCAACTACGTCAAGCCAGCGGCCAAACTTGCGGCCTACCTGCCTGAAAAGCGACACTTGCTTGAAGCCAAACTTGGCGTGGATGGCTATACTTGTCTCGTTTTCGCCGGTGATACAGGCTATCAGGGCGCGGTAGCCCTTGGCTCTGCATGCCTCCACCAGCCGGGCGAGGAGCAGCGAACCGATGCCTTTGTGGTGGTATCCGTCCGCCACATAGAGCGTAGTCTCCATGGTATGACGGTATCCCTTGCGCTCCCGCCACTGGTGGGCGCAGCAGTAACCGCACACATTGCCGCCACTTTCATACACAAAGTAGGGGTGTGTCGAGGCAATATCCTCGATGCGCTGACGCATTTCCTCCACACTTAGCGGCTCAAACTCAAACGAAACGGTGGTCTCAAGCACATATCTGTTGTATATATGTGCTATGGCCGGCGCATCGTCAGGCCTCACTTCCCTTATAAAACCGTCCATGTTACGCCCCGCTTCCCGTTAAAATTCGTCGGACGCATACAGGCTTGAGAAGTGGTCAGGCCGCCAGTCGTAGATCTCATCGTCACGGAAAAAGCGCTTGAGTTCGGCCTCTGCACTCTCCGGGGAGTCGGATGCGTGGACTATGTTCTCCTGAAAGCTCATGCAATATGCGCCACGGATGGTGCCGGGAGCGGCATTGCGGCCGTTGGTGGCGCCGGTCAGCGTGCGCACGGCGGCTATTGCATCTACCCCGGAGAGGCACATGGCCACCACAGGAGCCGCCATCATGGAGTCTTTTATGCGCTGAAAGAACGGCTTACCGCTCAAGTGGGCGTAGTGTTCGTCAAGCAATTTGTCGGTCAGACGCATCATTTTCATGCCGCAAATCAGCAGTCCCTTCTTCTCAAACACGCTGATAATCTCTCCTGCCAAGGCGCGTTGCAGTGTGCAAGGCTTCAGCAAAACCAGTGTTTTCTCCATTGCCATGATTCTTCTCCTTTGCGTTTTATATCGGTTAATATGTCAGTCGGATTGTGAAACCGTCGGATTCGTCACTCCCAATTCTTCACTCTTCGTTCTTCATTCTTCACTTTCTTGCTCCCAATTCTT
>CAVHML010000025.1:2533-4921 GCA_963636905.1 bacterium | reverse complement strand
CCATTGCCGTCTATCAACCACTTGTAGGTGGTTATCTCTTCAAGACCCATCGGTCCGCGGGGGCCAAGTTTCTGGGTACTGATGCCTATCTCGGCTCCCAGGCCGAACTGAGCGCCGTCTGTGAAACTCGTAGGGGCGTTCCAATACACGCAGGCGGCATCGGTTTCGGCCTGGAAACGCCTGGCTTCCGACTCGTCGGAGGTGATGATGCACTCGCTGTGTCCCGAACCGAAGCGTGCTATGTGTGCCAGTGCCTCGTCGATAGAGGCCACTGTTTTCACCGCAAGTTTGTAGTCCATGAACTCCGTCCCGTACACTTCCTCCTCGGAACCGCCGCTGACAAGTGTGGCAAAGGGATAGTCCTGCAGGTGGTTCATGGCGGCTGTGTCGGCATAAACGGCCACGTGGCTGTCGGCCAAGGGTGCCAAAAGGCTTGGCAAGTCGGCCAGACGGTCGCTGTGAATGATAAGGCAGTCGAGCGCATTGCACACACTTACGCGCCGTGTCTTGGCGTTTTTGATGATGCGTGCGCCCATTTCCACGTCGCCACTCCTGTCGAAATAGGCGTGAACCACCCCTGCTCCGGTCTCTATGACGGGCACCCGCGCATTGTCACGCACGAAGTTTATGAGTCTGCGGCCGCCCCTTGGTATGCACAAGTCGATGTAGCCCACTGCGCCAAGCATGGCTCCGGTGGCCTCATGTGTGGCAGGGAGCAGTTCCACAGCGGACGGATTGACACCGCAAGAGGCCAGCACTTCATGTATCAGGGCAACACTTTCGCGGTTGGAACGGTCGGCATCCGCCCCTCCTTTGAGCACACAGGCGTTGCCACTCTTGAAGCAAAGGGAGAAAACGTCAAAGGTTACGTTAGGCCGGGCTTCGTATATCATGCCTATAACGCCGAACGGCACACTGACACGGCGCAGTTTCAGGCCGTTGGGCAGTGTCTTTTTGTGGGTGATATGCCCCAGCGGCGACGGCAAACGGCTGACGTTAGCCATGTCGGAAGCTATGTCTTCGAGCCTTTTCCCGGTGAGTTGCAGCCTGTCGTAGAGCGGATTGGACTTGTCCATGCGCGCCAAATCGAGCGCATTTGCCTCAAGCAGCCGCGCAGAGTTGGCGGTTATTGCCTGCGACACGGCGCGCAGCACCTCGTTACGCTTGCTGTCGTCAATCTGTGCAAGCCCTTTGCTTGCAGCCTTTGCCCGCTTGAATATGTCTGTATAGTCCATTTCCTTACCTTATTAATGTCATTTTCCCTACATTATTGATATATATATAGGTAGTCATAGTGTATGATTGGCTTTACATCGTGCTGCCCTATCAGCCGCAAAGCCTCGGTGCAGCCGTAGCCACTACGCCCCATGCCGAGCGGAGTGCCCTTGTCATCGGCCACAGTCACTATGTCTCCCTCCTCGAAGTCGCCCTCTACCGACGTGACACCCACCATGAGCAGACTCACGGCACGGTCGCCCCGCAGGGCTTCGGCGGCCTTTGCGTTGACGCAGATGCGCCCTTTGGAGAAGCTGGCACTGTTGGCTATCCACTTTTTCATGGCTGGTGCTGCGTCGGGACTGGGTGTAAATTCGGTGTGAACCACGCTGTCCGGCCTCTCCACCAAGTCCCTTATTATGTTGTCACGCCGCCCGTTGGCAATGATAACCCGTATGCCCTCGGCTGCCACTCGCCGCGCTATGCCGCACTTCGTGACCATTCCACCGCGCCCGAAGCCGCTCTTTTCCTGACGGATGCAGCCGTCGAGACTGGTGTCAGGGGCGACTGTGGCTATAACCCGTGAGTCCGGCGACGACGGAGAGCCGTCGTAGATGCCGTCGATGTTGCTCAGAATGACCAGAACGTCGGCGTTCATCATCGTAGCTATAAGCCCTGACAACTCGTCATTGTCGGTAAACATCAGCTCAGTGACGCTTATAGTGTCGTTCTCATTGACGATTGGCACCACTCCATTGGCCAGCATCACCTCCATACAGGCGCGTTGGTTGAGGTATTCCCGGCGCGTTGCGAAGCTCTCCTTCATGGTTAGCACCTGCCCGACGTGTATTCCGTAGTCGCGGAAGAGGTCGTAGTAGCGGTTTATCAGCTTCACTTGTCCGAGTGCGGAGAACAGTTGCCGCTGCTCAACGCTGTCGAGCTTGTGGTCAACCCTCATTTCGCCGCGCCCGCAGGCCAAGGCTCCGCTCGAAACGAGCACCACTTCATGGCCCGAAGCGTGCAGCCACGCGAGCTGATCGACTATTGATGACATCATAGTGACGTCGAGCTTGCCGTCAGCACGGGTCAATACGTTGCTGCCTACCTTTATTACTATTCTCATCTTGGTCTGTCCTTGTTCCTAACCCGGCCGTTTGGCACTCGTAACCCGGC
>CAVHML010000025.1:0-2477 GCA_963636905.1 bacterium | reverse complement strand
CTAACCCGGCGGTTTGTTGTTTACATCCTGTGCGTCAGGGGTTTATTTCCCGTTGTCCTTTTCCCTTATCTCCACGCGTCTTATCTTGCCGCTGATGGTTTTGGGAAGCTCATCCACAAACTCTATGATGCGCGGATACTTGTATGGCGCAGTCTCGTGCTTGACATGTTCCTGCAACTCCTTGACCAACGCGTCGCCGGCCTTGTCTTTCCATGCGCCGCCCAGTACGACTGTGGCCTTGACCACCATGCCCCGGATGTCGTCAGGCACGCCTGTGATGGCACATTCCACGACTGCCGGGTGCGTCATGAGCGCACTTTCCACCTCAAAGGGGCCGATCCGGTAGCCGCTACTCTTTATTACATCATCAATACGTCCCACGAACCAGTAGTATCCATCCTCGTCTCTCCACGCAACATCGCCCGTGTGATACACTCCATCATGCCATGCTTGGTGTGTCAACTCCTCGTCCCGGTAGTACTCTTTGAACAGTCCGATGGGCTTCATCGCCCCGGTTCTCACCACTATCTCGCCCTTCTCGCCGTCCTCGCACGGCGTTCCGTCGGGCTTCACGAGGTCGATGTCATACTGCGGGTTGGGCAGTCCCATGCTTCCGGGCTTGGGTTTGTCCCACGGCATGGTGCCCAGAGTCATGGTAGTCTCGGTCTGGCCGAAGCCTTCCATTAGGGTTATGCCCGTAAGTTGGCGGAATTTGTCGAACACAGCGGGGTTTAGCGCCTCGCCGGCCGTCGTGCAGTAGCGCAGGGACGACAGATCGTACTTCGAGAAGTCCTCGTGTATCATGAAGCGATAGACCGTCGGCGGTGCGCAGAACGACGTTATGTGGTATTTTTCTATCTGTTTCATAATCTTGTCTGCCGTGAATTTCTCGTGGTCATAGACGAATACGACCGCTCCGGCGAACCATTGTCCGTACAACTTGCCCCATACGGCCTTGCCCCAGCCCGTGTCGGCCACGGTAAGGTGTATGCTTTCTTCGTTCAGGTTGTGCCAGAACACTCCTGTAGTGAGGTGTCCCAGGGCGTAAAGGTAGTCGTGAGCCACCATTTTCGGCTCTCCGCTGGTGCCACTGGTAAAGTACATGAGCATGGTGTCGCTGTTGCTGTTGACGAAAGCGGGGCGTTGGAACTCCGGTGCGCCGCTCCACTCCTTGTGCCAGTCGTGGAAACCCTGCGGAACGCCCGGCCCCACGCTTACAAGTACCTCCACTGTGGGGCTGTCGGGCAGGGATTCTTCTATCTGTTTGAGCACATAGTCCTCGCCGACGCACACTATGGCCTTGATACCTGCCCGTGTGTTGCGGTAAACTATGTCGTGCTTGGTGAGCATGTGGGTGGCCGGTATGGCCACAGCCCCCAGTTTGTGCAGCGCAAGCATGGAGAGCCAGAACTCGTAGCGGCGCTTCAGTATGAGCATCACCTTGTCGCCGCGCCCTATGCCCAGCTGTTGGAAGTAGGCGGCGGTGCGGTCGCTCTCCGTCTTCAGGTCATTGAAGGTGAAGCGGCGGCACTCTCCGCTCTCGCTCGACCACAGTAGCGCCAGCTTGTCGGGCTGTTGTTTCGCCCAAACGTCCATAACGTCGTAGGCGAAGTTGAAGTTTTCGGGTATTATGAAGTGCAGATTTTTCCGGTAGTCGTCCTGTGACGAGAAGGAAGTCTGCGTGAGAAATCTTTCTATCATTGTTCTTTTGTCCTGATAATGCGTAGTTAAATGACCACAACGAGAAACTTTACGGGCCGTCCGCCGAGGGCTTTCATGCAGTGGGGCTGCGATGCGTCGAAGTAGATGCTGTCTCCGGGGTGGAGCACCATGGTCTTTTCGCCTATTGTCAGCTCCATTTCGCCCTCGACAATGTAGTCGAACTCCTGTCCGTCGTGGGAGTTTTTGTGGTAGTTCTCGCCCTCCGGCAGCGGGTCAACCTGCGTCATGTAGGGGTCAGCCCGGCGTCCGCGAAACCCACTGGCAAGACTTTGGTACTTGTACTCCTTGCGTCGCTCCACGCCAAGCCCCTGGTCTTTGCGCGTAAGGAAGTAGGCACTCATGCGCGGCTCCTCGCCAAACAGCAGCACATCGAGGGCTATACCGTAGCGTTTGGATATCTTTGACAGCCGGTAAACCGACGGATCTGCCTCGCCGGCCTCCATTTTCAAGTAGTGTTCGGGCGATATTCCGCACAGTTCCGCCACCTCTTCGACCGGTATGTCGAGCACTTCGCGCAGCCCTCTGAGCCTTTCGCCTATCTGTTTGATTGATGTTTCCATGTTTTACCTTTTGCTCTGAATCGCAACAAAAGTACGAATTTAATTTGTAAACAGCGCCTCCGGGTGGGCTAAATAACGCAAAACGGAAGAAAAACGTTGCAAAAGGAAAGTTGGGGGAAGCCCCGTTTTGTTGGCTTGGCCGGCGGCTCTCGTCCCGCAAACGGGCGGGTTAGGGGTCGTAAACGGGCGGTTTAC
>CAVHML010000024.1:0-18417 GCA_963636905.1 bacterium | reverse complement strand
CCGTCGGGCAGGTGAAACCGCCGAAAACGTACTTCCGCCGGGCGGCAATCATAGCCTTGCCGATGTTTCTGGGCGGCCTTTGCTCCGGGACATGGCAGGATGCCATAGGCTACCGTGCGTTCTTTGCAGTGGCAGTGGCCGCCACAGTGGTGACAATGGCCGCTGTTGCATTGAAAACCAAGACTTTCCGGGACACTTTATGACCCGTATTTGCAAACGCCGGAGCAGGATTTAACAGAAACAACAGTAACAGAAAAGGACAACAGACAATGAAGAAAATCGAGACAAAAGAGCTGAATGACAATTTCATAGAGGCTATCGGCAAGGAGTGGATGCTCGTGACAGCCGGACGAGAGGGCAAGTTCAACACCATGACTGCCTCGTGGGGCTGCATCGGATGGCTGTGGAACAAACCTGTGGCGGTGGTTTTCGTGCGGCCGGAACGCTACACGCACGAGTTCATGGAGCAGGATGTGCCCGTCACACTGGCCTTTCTCGGCAACTCACCCGAAGCCAGAAGCATATACAACGTATGCGGCACGAAGTCAGGGCGCGACATTGACAAGGTAAAGGAGACGGGACTGGAGCCGACAGTGACCGGGACAGGCGGCGTAACCTACCGACAGGCGCGGCTGACCCTTGAGTGCCGCAAGCTGTACAAGGACATTCTGAAGCCCGAATGTTTCATTGACAAGAGCCTGACGCAGTGGTACGGCCAGAAAGGCGGCTACCACGACGTGTATATCGTGGAGATTGTCAACGCCTACACGGCTCTGTAAGAACGGGAAGTCCGCAATAATACGCCCGCCCGGTACGCTTTGTGCCGGGCGGGCGTTTGTTTTCGCCCATTCGGGGACTTCTTTCACTCTTTCAACCACGGCATACGGAAACAGGACTGCCGGGGTTGTGTCTATCTGAGACCTGACTTAACGCCGTCCGCCGAACGATCCGCCGCGCGAAGACGAGCCTCCTGCGCTGCCGCCGCTACGGGATGCGCCTGCGCTAACCCGTGTCGGCGACACACTGCTGCGCGACTGGCCGAAGCTGGAGCTGCGGTTGGATGTGACCGTGCCTGACTTTGGTGCACTGAAAGTGCTGCGTGACGTGTTGAAAGTGGTGCGCGACGTGCCGAGAGTGCTGCTGTTGCGCTGGCCGCCGAAGCCGTTTGCCGTACTGAAGCGTACGCTTCCAGTCTGTCTGCCCGCCGTATTGCCGGTGTTTTTCAGTTCCAATGTGCGCACCGAAGAAGTAGTTGTGGTGCCGGACTTGCCGCCCGAGATGCGTATGCCGGAGGCTTGGCTGGTGGAAGTACCTGTCCTTGCTCCGCCAAAGCGGCTGTTGGTGCGGTTTGTGGCCGATGTTGAGGAGTTGCCCTTGGGTGCATTGTCGCGGTTCACCGTCACCCTCGTTGAGCTGTTGCGCCCGTTTGTGCGTGCATTGCGGAAGTCTCCCTTGTCCCAACGGTCGCGCAGACCCACATGACTGTCAGTGCGGCGGAAGTCATTGCGGCGGTTGTGATAGTAGCTCTGCCCTCCGTTTGACCGCCAGCTGTGGCCTCCACGGTAGGAAACATACACTGCGGGACGGGCGAAGTAGTGGAACGTGCGGTGCGGATAGCGCGCATACACCCCGAAATGCCAGCATCCGGCGTCCCAATAGAGCGGACGGTAGAAGTAGGAAGCCGCCCTGAACGCGCTCCACTGCCAGTCCAGCAGGATGTAACTCAAGTCCAGGTTGCGGCGGGTCCAGTAGATACTGTACACATTGTCAACACCTGTAACGCCCATAAGGTAATCGAGGTTTATCTCATAGGCCGCTTCGTACTGCTCTTGCGTCAGGTTGAGTTCGTAAGCCATTTTGTCGGTGAGGAAAAGAGCCTCCCTTCGAGCCTGCTCATAGCTCATTGCGCTTGCCTGTGATGCCATCACGAGCACTGCAACCAGGGTCATCATTATCCGTTTCATATCGCTTCGTTTTAAGTTTCTCTACCGCAAAGTAACGGAAAAGCGGCCTGTCCCGCAAAGGATTTCCCCTAAAACGCGGTGGGAAAATCCCTATCCTTGCAGGGCAAGTCCCCGGTATGCCACCGTAACCCGCCCGTTTACGGTGGCCAAACCGCCCGTTTGCGCATCGCAAATGCACGGTTTACGATGCACAAACGGGCGGTTTTTGTGGGATAAATCCTGGTCTTGCGTTAAAATAACAGATGACTCGCTTGCAGGAGGATGAAGAATACGGAGGCGCGGCATTGGACTTAGCCTCGAAGAGGCTGCATCTCAGTAACCCCATGTGCAGCGTTAGCGGAACGTGGGGCATTGCTGTCATTGCGCTATATGCCGGCTTCGAAGATGCCGCACACTGCGGAGGAGACCGTATGCAGCGGCGGAAAAATCCCGTATCCTTAATGTGCGGCATCTTCGAAGCCGATTTTTCCACCGCCTACATATACCCCCATGTTCCGCTAACGCTGCACATGGGGTTACTGAGATGCGGCCTCTTCGAGGCCAAAATGGCAAAAACGTTTATCTGTACATTCAACTGAAGACCCAAAAGTTTCCCCGTGACAACGCTTCTACGGCACAACGGTGCCCGAAAAACACCGTTCCGTAAGCCAAATCCGGCTGATTTTACAGGGCGAAGCCAACGCACTGTAAGCAAGAACGTTGCGGACAGGGGCGGAAAGGCTCGCATTTGGAGCATTTGAATATAATGATTACCTTTGCATAAGATAAGCTGCACTCGGGAATTGAAAGCAAGTTTTCATTCCGCTCGTTTGCATTATCTTTGCACAAACGCAAGCCGCAACGGCGAAAAAAGACGACTATGGCAGACAAAACGACATACCACTTGCCCGCAGAATGGGCGCCGCAGTGGGGAGTGCAGCTCACTTGGCCGCACGAAGGCACCGACTGGCAACCCATTCTTGGCGAGATAACGGCCACATACGTGGACATAGCCGTGGAAATAGCACGTCGCGAGCGGCTTGTCATAGTGGCTCCCGACCCGGAAAAGGCCATGACTGCCATTAGAAAGAGGGCTACAGGCGAGCCGGAGACGCTGGAAAACATCACCACTCTGGCCTGCGACACCGACGACACATGGGCGCGCGACCACGGATTCATCACCCTTACCAACCAAGAGGGCGAGAGGCTGCTGCTCGATTTCTGCTTCAACGGATGGGGAGAGAAGTTTGCAGCCGAAAAGGACAACGCCATCAACCGGAAACTGTACGGTGCCGGTGTGGTGGAGGGATGCTACGAGAGCCAACTCGACTTTGTCCTGGAAGGGGGTTCGATAGAAAGCGACGGCAAGGGCACGGTTTTCACCACGACAAAGTGCCTGACAGCGCCCCACCGCAACCAGCCGATGGACAGAAACGCCATAGAGCGGAGGCTGAAACAGGCTCTCTGCGCACAGCGCATAGTGTGGATAGACCACGGGGAGCTGGTGGGCGACGACACAGACGGCCACATTGACACACTGGTGAGGCTCGCGCCCGACGACACTCTACTGTATGTGGGGTGCGACGACCCGACTGACGTGCAGTATCACGGGCTGCGGCTGATGGAAGAGCAGCTGAAAGAGTTGCGCACCACCGGGGGCAACAGGCCGTACAGGCTGCTCCGGCTACCCTCGCCCAGCCCGATAGTGAGGAACGGCGAACGGCTGCCGGCCACATACGCCAACTTTCTCGTGGTGAACGGGGCGGTGCTTTGTCCCACATACGGACAGGAGGAAACCGACAAGGCGGCATTGGCAACCATTGCGGAGGCTTTTCCGGGCAGGGAAACAATAGGCATAGACTGCCGAAGCATCATAGTGCAGCACGGTTCGCTGCACTGCTGCACCATGCAGATACCGCTCTGACACGGGACAAAGCCATAACCCGAATGGAAAAACCGTGGGAAGGACACCGGCAACCAACGCGAAGACGAAACAAAAGGCAAGGAAATGAAGGAACTGAAGATAGGAATAGTGCAACAGCACAACACGTCTGACACCCGGAACAACACGGACAGACTGGCCGAAAGCGTGGCACGGCTCGCAAAAGACGGCGCACAGCTCATCGTATTGCAGGAACTGCACAACTCGCTCTACTTCTGTCAGGTGGAGGATGTGGACAACTTCGACCTGGCGGAGACCATCCCCGGGCCGTCAACACGGCTGTTCGGAAGACTCGCAAAGGAACACGGCGTGGTGATAGTGGTCTCGCTGTTTGAGAAAAGAGCGGCAGGACTGTATCACAACACAGCGGTTGTCATAGAGCGCGACGGCACTATAGCCGGCACATACCGCAAGATGCACATCCCCGACGACCCGGCCTACTACGAGAAATTCTACTTCACACCGGGCGACAAAGGCTTCGTTCCGATACAGACAAGCGTGGGTTGCCTGGGGGTAATGGTGTGTTGGGACCAGTGGTATCCCGAAGCTGCAAGGCTCATGGCACTGCACGGCGCGGAGATACTCATATATCCCACGGCCATAGGCTACGCCTCTAACGACACAAAGGAGGAACAGCAGCGGCAAAGGAGGGCTTGGCAAACGGTGCAGCGCGGTCATGCCGTGGCCAACGGACTGCCGGTTGTGGCCGTAAACCGCACGGGCTTCGAGTCTGACCCGTCGGGACAGACGGAGGGAATACAGTTCTGGGGCACTTCATTCATTGCCGGCCCGCAAGGCGAACTGCTCTATGAAGCACCGGAAAGCGAGGAGGTATGCACTGTGACAAGTGTGGACATGAGCCACAGCGAACAGGTAAGACGGTGGTGGCCGTTCCTTCGCGACCGCAGGATAGATGCTTATGACGGCATCACCCAACGCTTCATCGACTGAATCGTTCCGGCTCTATGCAGCCAGACATAAGAATTGATGCACCCGTCTGCCCGGTCTGGGCATCTATATGTTCGGAACAATCACAGAAAAGGCACATCCCCGTGTAACAATACCGCCAAGTTTCGGGCAAAAACAATGCAAAACGAGCCGAGCCGCACCTGCGCTTTTATGCGTCAGATGCGGCTCGGCTCGTTGTAGAAACGCTGTCCGTAAAGTGTCGGGGCGTGCTTTTGCCGCACTTAATGGCGGAAAAAGGACTGCTTAGTTGTTGACTGAGCCACCCACAATGTCCAGCAATTCGTTGGTAATGGCCTGTTGTCTGCTCTTGTTATACTGCAAATTCAACTGGCGAAGCAGCTCGTCGGCATTGTCAGTGGCCGACTGCATGGCCACCATGCGTGCTGCGTGCTCACTGGCGATACTGTCTAACAGTGCTGTGTATATCATCAGGTGAGCCATCTTGGGTATCAGCTGTTCGAGAACGGTGTTCATGTCAGGCTCAACAATGAAGTTGTCGTTGAGCGGCTTGGCCTCCTGCGACTGCACAGCCGTGCGTTGTCCCTTCTTGCGCAGGTATTCCTGCGACTTAAGCGTGGCGATGCTTGACGACAAGTCGCGCTCATGGTCGCGGTTAAGCTCCGTGCTGATGTCGATAGGGAGGAACGTTTTGCGCGTCAATATCTGCGATCCGGCACTCTTGAAGTGGTGGTAAACCATCTCAACCCGGTCAATCTCTCCATTGAGGAACTTCGTTCCCAGATCGTAGGCCAGCTCTATGCACTGCTTGACGTTGGGCTTGTCGACCAAAGAGGTGAAGTCTCCGCCTATGTTCAAGCCAAGTCGCGCCGCCTTTTCGGCCACCTTGCGCCCGACGGGATACACCACGATGTTGTCAAGTCCAAGGCTTTCATACTCTCCGATGATGTGTTGCATCATCTTGATGACGTTGGCGTTGAAGCCACCGCACAGGCTACTGTTGGAAGAATACACGAGCAGTGCCACCCGCTTGACCGGACGCTCCACGCTAAAGGCCGTTGCAGCATCAGCTTCAGAGGCAAGGAACGTCTTGAGGATATGCTCCAGCATGGTCTCATAGGGCAGCATGTTCTCTATCATGGCCTGTGCATGATGGAGTTTGGACGATGCCACCATCTTCATCGCACTCGTTATCTTGCGAGTACTGCTGACTGAGTTGATGCGAACCTTTATCTCTTTAAGTGAAGGCATAGGCTTTTAGCTTTTATACTGCCCGGCAATGTCGGCCATAACGGCCTCTATCGTCTTGGTTGTGTCGTCGTCAATCTTGCCGCTGCCCAAAGTATCGATAACTTCCTGATGGGTTGAGCGCAGTTTCTCAAGGAACGAGTCCTGACACTCGCGCACCTTCTCAACCGGAACATCGTGCATGAGACCATGGGTGCCGCAATAAAGGATTGCTATCTGCTCGCCCACAGACATCGGGCTGTACTGTGGCTGTATGAGAAGCTGGTTGTTCTTGCGGCCACGGTCAAGGGTCATGGCCGTAACGGCATCCATATCGCTTGAGAACTTGCTGAAACTCTCAAGCTCACGATACTGTGCCTGGTCGATTTTCAGCGTTCCGGCCACCTTCTTCATACTCTTTATCTGTGCCGAACCGCCCACACGCGACACCGAGATGCCCACGTTGATGGCAGGACGGAAGCCTTGGTTGAACAAATCCGTCTCAAGATAAATCTGTCCGTCGGTGATTGAGATGACGTTAGTCGGGATGTAGGCCGACACGTCTCCTGCCTGTGTCTCGATAATAGGCAGGGCTGTGAGCGAGCCACCGCCGCGTACATGACCTTTCATGCATTCGGGAAGGTCGTTCATCTTCTCGGCCACTTCCTGCTGGTCGTTGATTCGCGCAGCACGCTCAAGCAGACGGCTGTGCAGGTAGAACACGTCACCGGGGTAAGCCTCGCGTCCTGACGGACGGCGGAGTATCAGTGACACCTCGCGATAGGCCACAGCCTGTTTGGAAAGGTCGTCATAGACAACCAAAGCGGACATTCCACGGTCGCGGAAGTACTCGCCTATGGCTGCTCCGGCAAACGGTGCGTAGTACTGCATGGCCGCCGGGTCGGCAGCAGTGGCCGCCACAATGATGGTATAAGGCATTGCGCCATGCTCGCGCAGGTTAGATACGAGAGCAGCAACGGTAGATGCCTTCTGCCCGATGGCCACATAGATGCAATAGACCGGCTTGCCGGCTTCATAGAAGCTCTTCTGGTTGATGATAGTGTCAACGGCTATGGCCGTTTTTCCCGTCTGCCGGTCACCGATGATAAGCTCGCGCTGTCCCCGTCCGATGGGTATCATGGAGTCAACGGCCTTCAAACCGGTCTGAAGTGGTTCCTTCACGGGTTGGCGGAAGATAACTCCCGGAGCCTTGCGGTCGAGCGGCATCTCGAAAGAGCCGGAGAGGTCGATGTCGCCCTTGCCGTCTATGGCCTGTCCCAAGGGGTTTATGACACGGCCAAGCATATTGTCGTTCACACGAATAGACGCTATTCGCTTGGTTCGCTTGACGACCATGCCTTCTTTAATGCCCTCCGTAGAACCGAGAAGCACGCAACCTACGTTGTCTTCCTCGAGGTTCATCACAATGGCCATCGTGCCGTTTTCAAACTCAAGGAGTTCGTTGGCCTCAGCATTGCGCAGTCCATACAGGCGGGCAACGCCGTCGCTAACCTCAAGCACTGTGCCGACCTCGTCGAATTTCTCGCTGTCACTGATGCCCTTAAGCTCGTTGAGAAGCACCTGGGACACCTCGCTTGGTTTTATTTTATCTGACATTGTTTCTTAATATTCATTGAACAATTTATGGTAAACTCAATGCTTCAACTGCGCCTGGATGGCACGCAACCGGCTCTGCACGCTGGCATCGAGCCGGTAAGTGTCGTACTCAAGCACAAAGCCCCCTATGATTTCGGGATTTACTTCGGCCTCAAACTGCACAGTTCCATTAGTCTTTGACTCCACCATCTGGCGCATCTTACGCTCAACTGCTTCAGACACGGCAACGGCAGTGGTCAATTTGCCTCGGATGATGTTCTTCTGCTGCCTGTAAAGGGTCACGTATGAATTGGCCATGAACTGCAATAGGTCTTCACGGTCTCCGCTTAGGACAAGGTCAAGGAACTTCTCCGTCTGCGGAGAAAGTCCCTCGGTCTGCGAAGAAAGCCCAGATGCACTGCCCGACACGGCCGAACCGCCGCCACAGGCCACCGCAAGCAAGGTCTTTTTCCTGTCCTTTGCGAGCATTGGATTGTCTATCGTTCGCCTCAAACCCGGCACGTCAATGTAGCTCTTGGCCAGAGTCTGCATCTCCCGATACACCTTTTCCTCGGCCTTAGCGTCGGTTGCAGCCTTAAGCAAGGCACGGGCGTATCTCACCGATATTACTCCTATGTCCATACAAACTTACTTTTTGTCGTCAACAACGACTTCATCCAACAGCTTATCAATAGTCTCCATCTGCTTTGACTCGGCAGAAAGCTCCTGACGAAGTATCTTCTCTGCAATCTTTACCGAAAGCTCTGCCACCTGCGAACGTATCTCATTGATGGCGGCTTGCTTCTCGTTTTCAATCGCAACCTTGGCTTCCGACATGAGGCGGTTGCCCTCTTCGCGCGCCTTATCCTGGGCTTTGGCCACAATGGCATCGCGCGTTTCGGCAGCTTCCTTCATTATCTGAGCCTGCTTTTGCCGGGCTTCTTGCAGAATGGATTCTCCTTCTTTCTGGATATTCTCCAAACGGATGTTGGCCTGATGCGCCTTCTCAAGGCTCTCATCTATATACTGTTTCCGCTCGTTCACCATCTTTACTATGACGGGAAAGCCGAACTTCCACAGGATAAAGAGCACCACGAGAAACGTGAGCGACATCCAAAAGAGCAATCCAGTGCTCGGAATCAATAAATCCATAAGCTGATTATTAACGGGAAAGGGAGGAAGCGCAAGGCTCCCCACACTCTCCATGTACTCTAATTACAAACTCCGCTGCTGTTAGATGCAGAGGAAAGCCACAACAACCGCAAACAGTGCGACACCCTCGATAAGAGCTGCAGCCACAATCATATTGGTAAACAGCTTGTTCATTACCTCCGGCTGGCGTGCCATGGCCTCCATAGCCTGGCCACCGATGCGTCCGATACCTAAACCTGCGCCGATTGCGGCTAAACCTGCGCCTACTGCGGCGCCCAACTTTGCAACACCTTCTGCTGCCAACAATAATGATAACATAAATCTTAAGTTTTAATTGTTATTTTCTTATTCCTTTTTCTCTGTCTAATCAATGTCTCAATGTCTTTCACCCTCCGGTACTGCACGCGCAAGTCCGATGAATGTTGCGGAAAGCATGGTGAACACCATCGCCTGAATGAAGCACACCAGCACCTCAAGACACATCATGAAGATGCTCATAAGTACACTCACTGCTGTCATGCCCACGAATACCGCCACGGCTTTAGTCGCCACAAGGAAGATAATGCACGTCAGCGCAAGTGCAATGGCATGACCAGCCATCATATTGGCGAAGAGACGAATCATCAAGGCAAATGGTTTCGTGAAGATACCCACAAACTCTATCAACGGAATGATGGGCGCCGGAGCCTTCAACCATGTAGGTACTTCCGGCCAGAATATGTCTTTCCAATAGTGTTTGTTGCCGCTAAACTGTGTAACAAGGAAGGTACACAATGCGAGGAAGAACGTTACGGCTATGTTACCAGTCACGTTTCCGCCTCCGGGAGGGAACGGCATCAGTCCCATAAGGTTGCAGGTGAAGATAAAGAAGAAGCAGGTGAGCAGATAGGGCGAATACTTTTCGTAGCCTTTCCCTACCCCCGGCTTGATTATATTGTCCTCAACATACGTGACAAGCATCTCCATGAAGCCGGTAAAGCCCTTGGGGGCGGGGTCGCTCGCCTTGTGACGGCGATACCAGCGGGCCGGTACAAGCACGGCAAGCAGCAACAGGACGACATCAATGAACATCGTTGCCACCGTCTTGGTTATGGACAGGTCAAGCGGCAAGGTCTCTTCTGTGCCGGAACGCTCCACAATCTTGCCGGCATTGTCACCCTTAGTGGCAATGGCAAGGTTGTACGGGCCGTTCCTGTAGCCGTTTTCGTCTGCTTCATGGCTGAACTCGGCGGTTGAAAACACGTGCCAGCCGGTGCTGCTGTTGACTATTACCGGAAGATTGATGACCACAGGGTGGCCGCCAATGTCGGTGACGTGCCAATCGTGCGAGTCCTTTATGTGTCCGAGCACCACGCCTTTGATGTCAAGCTCGCTGCCGTCAGCGGCCTTAGTCTGCGCCATTGATGGTACAGCCAGCCACATTATCAGAAGCAGACACATTATCTGTCTTGCGTATTTCATGTTTGTATGCACTTTCAGCGTTGTTTTATTTATGCTTCAGCCATAGCGTTATCACCATCATTGCCACATACATTCCAAGGAACATAAGGACAAAGGAGAGCAACTTGGCGTTTATGCCTACACCCGACAGCCGTATGTAGGCCAGTATCACGGCGGCCACGAGCAGGAACCGGAGCGTTGCCGAGACGAGATAGTAGTGGACGAGGTATCCGGGCATGTTCTTTTTCACGTAGTCCCATCCCTTGCAGTAGGCAAAGCCCAAGGCCGAGAAGAATAGGGCGGAGAGTATTACATTCAGAACGGTCATGTCGTTGCATCAAGCGGTCTCAACACACACATTGACCTCGTTCTTCTTCACCGCCACAAAGCCTCCCGTCACGGCCAGACTGGTCTTTCCGCCAGCGGAAGTGTACTCCACGACCCCCGACTGTAGGGAAGATATGATCGACGCATGACCGCTCAGTATCTCGAAGTTGCCCCTTGTGCCCGGCACAACCACGCTTTCGGCCTCGCCGTCATACGCCACCCGTTCGGGAGTCACTATCTTTAGTCTCAGTCCCATATATATAATAATGTATATAAGTCAAGAATGTCAGTTGCCTTTGGCGGCCTCCAGCAGTTTCTTAGCTTTCTCCTTGGCATCCTCAATCGTACCGACGTTGAGGAAAGCCTGTTCGGGCAGGTCGTCCACTTCGCCGTCAAGAATGGCGTTGAAGCCCTTGATGGTGTCCTCAATCGAAACCATCACGCCTGGCAGACCGGTGAACTGTTCGGCCACGGCAAACGGTTGCGACAGGAAACGCTGCACTCTGCGCGCGCGGTTCACTGTGAGTTTGTCCTCGTCAGACAGCTCGTCCATACCGAGAATGGCTATGATGTCCTGCAGTTCCTTATAGTGTTGCAGTGTCTCTTTCACGCGTTGGGCGCACTCATAGTGCTCCTTGCCCACGATGAGGGGGTCGAGTATTCGCGACGTACTGCCCAGCGGGTCAACCGCAGGATAGATACCAAGCTCTGCTATCTTGCGGCTTAGCTCGGTGGTAGCGTCCAAGTGAGTAAAGGTAGTTGCCGGAGCAGGGTCGGTCAAGTCGTCGGCCGGCACATACACTGCCTGTACTGAAGTGATTGAACCCTTCTTGGTTGACGTGATGCGCTCCTGCATTGTTCCCATCTCACTGGCCAGTGTAGGCTGATAACCCACGGCTGAAGGCATACGTCCCAACAGGGCTGAAACCTCAGAACCGGCCTGTGTGAAACGGAAGATGTTGTCGATGAAGAACATGATGTCGGCAGCTTCGCCGTCCTTGCCGCCATGATCACGGAACTCTTCGGCCACGGTAAGGCCGGAAAGTGCCACAGATGCGCGCGCTCCTGGCGGTTCGTTCATCTGTCCATAGACGAGTGTAGCCTGTGACTTCTGCAGTTCCTCCGGGTCAACGAGCGACAAGTCCCACTTGCCTTCGTCCATTGCCTTACGGAACTTGTCGCCATAGCGGATTACGCCCGACTCTATCATGTCGCGGATGAGGTCGTTACCCTCACGTGTGCGCTCTCCCACGCCGGCAAACACCGAGTATCCGTTGTGTCCCTTGGCGATGTTATTGATAAGTTCCATGATAAGCACGGTCTTGCCCACGCCGGCTCCGCCGAACAAACCAATCTTTCCACCTTTCATATAAGGCTCCAGAAGGTCGATAACCTTTATGCCCGTGGCCAGCATCTCCTTGTGTGTTGACAGATCTTCAAACTTCGGAGGCTCGCGGTGTATGGGGTATGCGCCCTTCATGTCGAGGTCTTTCATGCCGTCGATGGGCTGGCCGATGACGTTAAGCATGCGCCCCTTGATCTGTTCTCCTGCCGGCATGACGATGGGCGAACCCGTCGGCACTGCCTCCAAGCCGCGCTGCAAGCCGTCGGTGTTGTCCATGGCCACACAGCGCACCGTGTCTTCACCTATATGTTGCTGCACTTCGACTACGAGCTGGCGTCCGTCGGGACGTTTCACGGTCATTGCGTCGTGGATCTTGGGCAGCACTTTCTCCGGATCAAGTCCCTTTGTGTCGAAGAACACGTCGATTACAGGACCGATTATCTGTGAGATGTGCCCGATAAGTTGTGACATAATGTATCTGTTTTTATTGGTTTCCTTAAATTACTACCCTGCAAAGATAACAAGAATAAGATGAAAAGGAAAAATTAAATTCCACATTTATACTTGCTTATACCACTTTTGCAGTCTTTTAGTCCACTACCTCTTTTATATAGTCCTCACCTCTTTTTATATACTCAGTTCGTCGAGCACCTTTATCAGCTTCATGTCAAGCGGCTTGTCGGTGCGTATGGCGTCGCTGAACGGTACATATACCACCTCGTTGTTTCTCACTCCCACCATCACGTTGCGCTGTCCCTGCATTATTGCCTCCACTGCGCCTACGCCAGTGCGGCTTGCAAGAATGCGGTCGTGTGCTGTGGGACGGCCTCCGCGCTGCAGATGGCCGAGGATAGACACGCGCACGTCATAGTCGGGGAACTCCTTGCGCACACGGTCGGCATAGTACAGCGCACCGCACTTGGGGCTTTCCGACACGATGACGATGCAGCTCTTCTTCGACTTGCGTATGCCTCGTTCCATGAAGCGTGCCAACTGGTCCACGTCAGTGGAGTCTTCGGGTATGATGGCGGCCTCCGCACCACTGGCTATCGCACTGTTCTGAGCAAGGAAACCGGCGTCGCGCCCCATCACCTCCACGAAGAAGATGCGCTCGTGGCTCTGTGCCGTGTCGCGGATGCGGTCAACGCACTCCACTATGGTGTTCATCGTGGTGTCGTAACCTATGGTTGAGTCAGTGCCGTAGAGGTCGTTGTCTATCGTTCCAGGCAGACCTATGCAGCAGAAGTCGAACTCCTGGGCGAAGATTTTTGCACCTGTGAGCGAGCCGTTGCCACCTATTACCACCAGCGCATCTATCTCTTCCTTCTGCAAGGTGGCGTATGCCTTCTGCATACCTTCGGGAGTCATGAACTCCTTGCTGCGGGCAGTCTTCAGTATAGTGCCGCCCTGCATTATTATACCGCTCACGTTTTCGGTGGTGAACGGCTCCACCTCATCGTTTATCAGACCGTCATAGCCACGGTAGATGCCCTTTATGTTGAAGCCGTTGCATATTCCTGCACGCGTCACCGCCCTTATTGCGGCGTTCATCCCCGGTGCGTCGCCACCCGAAGTGAGCACTCCTATCGTCTTAATCCTTCCCATAATCTTTTCTCCTCGTTTGACTGTTGTAACCTAAATACTATTGTTTATTATTGTGTTTGATATGTTTCCATGCTACAATCCGCCCGTCAGAAGCAGCTCTCCCCACAGTATAGCAAGTCCGGCAGCCCATCCGGCCAGAATCTTTGCGGAACAGTTTGTCAGATACCACCCCACTCTCATGCGCTCCATCTTCATCAGAGCAAGCCCACTCGTCGTGGTAAAGCCCAGGAGGCAACCGCCCACACCCGTTGAATAGGCGAGTATCTTCCAAAACGCACCGTTCTGCATGAAGGCAGCCGCATAGCTGTCTGCGCCAAGAGTCTGGGTTGCATCGGCCACAGGGTAGAGTGCCACATTGGTAAGGAACACCGTAAACGAGTCAACCACCGCGCTCAACAGTCCGGAGGCCGCTCCCATGACCAGCACATCGTGTACATTGCGATCCAACCAGACGGCCACCGATGCGAAAAAGCCCGTTTCGACCACAACGCCCAAGGCAAGGAAGATGCCCATGACAAAAAGCATCTGCTGTATAGTGCCGTATTGCAGCACGCGGGGGAAGCGCCGCTGTATCATCTGGTCGGCATTCATCAGTTTGCGGTTGAATATTTCATTGACAACCCACAGCACCGACAGCACGCACAGTGCGCCGAGAAAGGGGCTGAGTTTGGTTATCGTGTGAAAAGTGGGTATGAACCACAGTCCGCCTATGCCCACCACGAGCATCAACGCCCGCTGCCAGCGGTTTAGGTTGGTATCGTCGCCACGGTAAGGCATCGCCGGCCACTCGGCATCGAGCCGTTCGGGCAGTGTGCGCCCCAGCATCCACGTAGGCAATGTCCATGCCACTATTGCCGGCAGGGCAAGATAGGCCGAAAAGTTGGAGGCTGTCACCGCACCGTTGCCCCACAGGACTATGCCAGAGGGATCGCCTATCACCGTGAAGCACCCCCCGGCGTTGGCCGCAAGCACAATGGCGCAGCCTATGGTCAGCCTCTGGCGGCGGCTCTGCACTATCGAGCGCATGATAACGAGCATCATTGTGGCCGTAGTAAGATTGTCGAGGTTGGCGGAGACAACGAATGTGACGGCAGTGACCGTCCACAGCAGTCGCCGGCTATGGCGTGTGCGCAGCCACTCGCTTACAAAGTCGAAGCAACCGTTGTTGTTCAATATCTCCACTATGGTCATTGTGGCCAAAAGGAAGAGCACCACGCCCGCAGCCTTGCCCACATAGTTGATGAAAATGTTGTTGAAAATGTAGTATTTCACGGCTTCGCTCGATGCCGCAGCACCGTCAAGGAAAGCGAAATAGTCGGCCTGGTGCTGCTGCATGACGAAGTCCGAACCGTAACAGACGTAGAACACCCAACCCACAGTTCCCATGAATATGGCTACGGCGGCCTTATTCACCTTGGTAATGTGGGCTGTGGCTATCAGAAGATAGCCAAACAGCAGTATTATGACGAGAACCAACGTCATGTCTGGCGCACTGAAAACTTCCGCAAAGATAGCAATCTTTATCCAAAAGTTCACAAACCGTAAGTAAAAAAATGTAGAGGTTTAACGAGTTTTTATCATGCTTGCAACATGCCGTTGGCATTATATGAAAGCTGTCATGTAGATGGGGATGCAAAGCGTATCGCCGTCTTTCTTCAAATCTTTTGTGTAAATCAGATACTTGTGCGATGTTCTTGAGGAAAACTTTTCCGAGAACTTGTCTATCGAGGAGTGAGCCTTGTAACCGGAAGACTTCACTTCTATCGGACTTACCTTGCTGCCATCGGCAACGAGAAAGTCTGTCTCATAATAGCTTTTGCCGTCAGCTTTCTTAATGGTGTGATAATACAAATCCTTGCCCGTTGACCTCAACATTTGTGCAACGATATTCTCATAGACATAACCCAAGTTAGCGTCAAGTTTATCACTTAGCAGCTTTTGGTAAATGACATTGTCGGTAAACTCCTTTGACTTGAATGCCAATGTTACAAACAAGCCGGTGTCCCCTGTGTACATCTTATAATATTGCGAATCCTTGGTCAAGGCGAGTCCCACATTTGGATCATCACAATGGTAAGCGACATTGATGACTTTGGAATCCTCCATCATCTTCACGACATCTGCCACTCTGTCCTGTTTCTCTCCTGGAAAAACGGAAGAGATTTTGTATCTGGACGTGTTTTTGCTCAATTGTGAAGGGATGGCATCAAACATGGCGGTCGCTTTCCCTGACTCGTCTATCTTGCGAAAGTCTTCCTCGTAAAGGGAAATGATGTTTCTTTTCACCAAATCCACAGCACTTAGATTGTTGGTCTCTATGTATTTATTGACAGCTTGCGGCATACCTCCCACCAGCATATATAGACGGAAATTTCTCATCATCCTCCGATGGGCAGCGTCACCTAAAGGTTTGCGGGAATTGAAAATTTGGCGAAGAAGAGGGATTGACGTGGCATCTCCCAAAGCCCACCTGAACTCCTCGAAGTCCATGGGATACATGGACATTCTGACCTCTTCACTTGGAATGATGATGTCTTTTACATTTTTACGAATGGATATAAGCGAACCTGTCTCGATATAATCATAACGACTGTCTTTCACCAAATGTTTGATGGCTTGCCTGGCCAATGGTTGCTTTTGCACTTCATCGAATATGATGACAGACTTTCGCTCATACAGGGTGACACCATAAATCACTTGAAGGCGCACAAAGATATAGTCCAAGTCGGACACATCCTTGAACAGATTGCTGACTTCCTCGGAGTTTTGCGAGAAGTCGATGAGAATATAAGATTTATACTCATTCTTGGCAAATTTCTCTACCAGAGTAGATTTGCCTATACGCCTTGCGCCTTCTATCAGAAGGGCAGTCTCCCCTTTGCTCTCTTGTTTCCACTGGAGCATTTTGTCGTAGAGCTTTCTCTTAAATACCGCATTTTGTGCTGCCATATCCTTCACTTTTCCATGCAAATATACGCTTCTTGCCGAAAACCGCAAAATGTTTTTGTCACAAAATGCCGAAAACCGCAAAATGTTTTTGTCACAAAATGCCGAAAACCGCAAAATGTTGGCTCTTGTTGCAGGGCATTCCTCTTGATATTTGCACGATTGGCACGGCAAAGAGTCCGCACTTCCTACAGCAACCATGCCACTTGCCCATCCTGACCATGCCACTTAGCACTCGTAACTATGCCATTTAGGCCTCCTAAGTGGCACACTTATGATCTCGCTTATAGAACCGTCGCACTAACATTAATGCGTTGTGAGAAATATTAAAAAGTAGAACCATCTTTACAAACATGCTCTCAGGAAGGGTTCGAAACCCACCAAGAGTGTTCGCACTCGAAAATACGCCAGTTTTGAGCGTGCAACTTTAAGTCGCTGTAAATATGCTTGTTACACTGAAAATACGAAAAGTGTGCAATAAAAACACCCTGTTTTTACTTCGAAATAGACCAATCTGGTGGTAAAAGAGTACAAATTTAGCCCTCAAAAACATGCCACTTGTGCATCGTAAATGGGCCATTTACGACTCGTAAGTGGTGCATTTACGATCCGTAAGTGGCCCACTTACGAATCCGAAGTGCAACATCAACGCCTCGAAGCGATTTTTCCGCTCTAGATTGGTCGTTTTAGAAGTATTAAATTTCGACCAATTATTATTACACAAATTGGGCACTTTTAACATGAATGTCCATGAATTGACCACGAATTGAACATGAATTTATATTGGTTTACAGCAAGATTAATTCATGGATAATTCGTGGTTCATTCATGGTAATTCATGTTTTTGTCTTTGAACACGAATGTCCGTGAATTGACCACGAATTAATCATGAATTCTGGGTTAAATATGTTAATGAATGCCATTACTATCTTGGCCTCGAAGAGGCCGCATCTCAGTAACCCCATGTGCAGCGAAGCGGAACGTGGGGTGTATGTGCGGAGAGGGTAAATCGGCTTCGAAGATGCCGCATAGGCAGCGCAGAGGCATACTTCCCCGTTCTTCACTCTCCATATAGCCTTATGTGCGGCATCTTCGAAGCCGATGTTTTGCGCCATCTCCTAAGCCCCACGTTCCGCTAACGCTTCACGTGGGGTTACTGAGATGCAGCCTCTTCGAGGCTATGCCAAGTGCTGTTCCTTATAGTTAGGTCTATGCATTTAAGCGGAAACCCCGAATTTATAAGGGTTTACAGCAAGATTAATTCATGGATAATTCGTGGTTCATTCACGGTAATTCATGTTCCTATTATACTGATGTGCGGTGAGACACCTCACCTACTACATTGGCGCAGCATTCTTCACTCTTCACTCTTCACTCTTCGTTCTTCACTTAATTTTCCTCTTTTCTTTTGCTTGTTCAGAAAAATGCAATATCTTTGCGATGTCTATCCTTTGCTGAAAGTCCCGAAGGGCTTGAGGCGGGGACTGACAGACATATAATAAAGGCGTAACTAACGCTTTGGTTTTGACAGTCTGTGAACTTCGCAACTTCAACTATCTATCAAAAACAAAGCAATGGGGACGCCTCACTGGGTGTATTGTATACTACTTCATGCTGTTTTCGGCGGTTAGTCCCGGAAAACAGGAAAGAACAGTTTATATACTTACACGTACGTGGGGCTTTCAGCATTGCTCGTTCCGATAGATAGGGGCAATGCGAAGGCCTACGGACTGTGGAACGGGCGAAGGCATGGCTCCACGTTTTTTGCATATGTTCTTCCAACAGTCAACTTTATTTTGTCATTCTCGGAGCCGAATGACGGTTAAAAAACGAAGAATGAGAAAATCAAGGCCGTCATATCTTCATCACTCACAGGTATGGATACGCTTGTGGCGTTGCTTAACAACGTGCTCAAAAAAAGAGAAGATGAAAAAGACAGGTATCTTCATCTTACCTTTCATGCGTCC
>CAVHML010000023.1:13057-18682 GCA_963636905.1 bacterium | reverse complement strand
CAGCCTGTCCGGGCATGAAGACCTGCCCTTATTGTCCCGCCTGTTGCCGCTTCAGCTGTCTCTCCACCATGTTTGTCAGCTCGACAAACTGCGGTATTGACAGCTGTTCCGGCCTTTTTGTCATGAACCCGTGGGCGAGAAACTCTGCGTCGGCATTGGCCATGTTGAGCATCTGGCGCAGACTGACGCGCAGCATCTTGCGCCTCTGGTTGAATACGGTCTTCACTGTGCGCTTGAAAAGTTCCTCGTTGCACCCCAGGTCCGTCACGTTGTTGCGCGTCATGCGTATCACTGCGCTCTGGACTTTGGGCGGCGGATTGAACACTTCCGCACCCACTGTGAACAGATACTCCACGTCATACCACGCCTGAACGAGCACACTGAGTATGCCGTATGCCTTGCTGCCGGGCGCGGAGGCCATCCTCAGCGCCACCTCCCGCTGTATCATGCCCGTGCAGCAGGGTATCAGCTGCTTGAAGTCGAGCATTTTGAAGAATATTTGCGACGAGATGTCATACGGATAGTTGCCCGTTAGCACAAAAGGCCGGCCTCCGAACACCTGCGACAGGTCCATTTGCAGGAAGTCTTCGCCTATGATGTTGTCGGCAAGCCGGGGGTATTTCTCGTGCAGGTAGGCCACCGACTCGGCGTCAATCTCCACTACTTTGGTCTCACGCGGCTTTTCCATGAGGAATTGTGTCAGCACTCCCATGCCCGGACCGACCTCCAAGACCGGCAAACCGGGCGTGCTGTCCACCGTGTCGGCTATCCTTTTGGCTATGTTCAGGTCGGTCAGGAAGTGCTGTCCGAGGTTTTTCTTGGGTCTGACTTGCTTCATCTTGCCTGCAAAGTTAGCAATAAAGCCACAGTAAAGCCTATGCTTGCCTCGCTTTTTCTCCGCCACCAAACACAAACATCCCCATGTTCTGTCTTGTGAACATGGGGATGTTTCAGCTTTTGTAAAGGTGTTCCGATACCCCGAAAGGGCGGGTTACGTTTACAAAGGATACTCGTCGAAGGCGTAAAGTACCGTGGAAAGGTAGCGTTCGCCGGTGTCCGGGAGCAGCGCGACCACGCGCTTGCCCTTGTTCTCCGGCCGCTTTGCCACCTCAGAAGCGGCGTATGCGGCGGCTCCGGCCGATATTCCGACGAGCAGACCTTCGGTCTTTGCGAGCTGTCGGCTGGCCAGTATCGCATCGTCATTGGCCACGTCAAACACCTCGTCAACCACGTTTGCGTCGTAAATCTTGGGCACAAAGCCGGCTCCGATGCCCTGTATCTTGTGCGGACCGCTCGATCCGCCGTTGAGAACCGGCGAGGCTGCCGGCTCCACTGCCACGATTTTCACGTCGGGGTTCAGCTCTTTCAGTCTCTTTCCTATGCCGCTGACGGTGCCGCCCGTGCCTACACCGGCCACGAATACGTCGATTTTGCCGTCTGTCTGCTCCCATATCTCCTTGCCGGTGGTGTCGTAGTGAGCCTTGGGGTTGGCGGTATTCTCGAACTGTTGCAGTATTACCGAGCCGGGAATGGACGCTTTCAGGCTCTCGGCCTCGCGTATTGCGCCCGGCATGCCGTCCTTTCCGCTGGTCAGACGCACCTCTGCGCCGTAGGCTTTCACGAGGTTCCTGCGCTCAATGCTCATGGTTTCGGGCATGGTAAGTATCAGTTTGTAGCCCTTTACCGCAGCCACAAGAGCCAAACCCACGCCGGTGTTGCCGCTTGTAGGCTCTATTATTGTGGCTCCGGGGGTGAGTATGCCTTTCTTTTCCGCATCCTCTATCATGGCCAGAGCCACGCGGTCCTTCACGCTTCCGCCGGGGTTGAAGAACTCAACCTTTACGGTTAAGGGAGTCTCCACCCCTCTCAGTTTCGAGAAACGCCCGATTTCGAGCATGGGAGTCTCGCCCACAAGCTCTGTAAGTTGCTTGGCTATCTTCTTCATGTCTGTCGTTTTTATGTCGTTTGTGCCGTGGCGGTTGCGTGGCGGAGTGTGCTTCCCGCCGCGCAACCGTTGCCTTTATGCCTTGTCGAGAGCCTGTGCAAGGTCGTCAATGATGTCGTCTATGTGCTCCGTACCGATGCTCAGGCGTATCGTGGAGGGGTAGATGTGCTGCTCTTCCAGCTCCTTCGGACTCATCTGCGAGTGGGTTGTCGTTGCCGGATGTATGACAAGGCTCTTCACATCGGCCACGTTGGCCAGCAGGGAGAATATCTTGAGGTTGTCTATAAACGCCCATGCTTCCTTCTCACCGCCCTTTATCTCGAACGTGAATATGCTTCCGCCGCCGTTGGGGAACAGCTTTTCGTACAGCGCATGGTCGGGATGGTCGGGCAGAGCCGGGTGGTTGACCTTGGCCACCTTGGGGTGTTTCGAGAGGAACTCCACCACTTTTGCCGTGTTGTAGGCGTGTCTTTCCACACGGAGGCTAAGCGTTTCCAGTCCCTGAAGCAGTATCCAGGCGTTGAAAGGCGATATTGCAGCACCCGTATCGCGCAGGATTACGGCACGTATGCGCGTCACAAAAGCCGCGGCACCGGCCACGTCGGCAAACACGGCTCCGTGGTAGCTGGGGTCTGGCTTGGCCAGTGTGGGATACTTGTCGGCGTTCTTCTTCCAGTCAAACGTGCCTCCATCCACTATAACTCCGCCGAGCGAGCTGCCGTGACCGCCTATAAACTTTGTTGCGGAGTGTACTACCACGTCGGCACCGTGCTCTATCGGGCGCAGAAGGAACGGAGTTCCGAACGTGTTGTCAACGATTACTATCGTATTGTGCCTGTGTGCTATCTCGCTAATACGGTCTATGTCGGTCACACTTGCATTGGGATTGCCGAACGTCTCGACTATTACCGCCTTGGTATTGGGGCGGAAAGCTTTTTCCACCGCACCGAAATCGGACGGATCCACTATGGTTGTCTCCACTCCTTGCGTTGTCAGCGTGTGCTCAAGCAGGTTGAACGTACCGCCATACAGGTTGTCTGCGGCTATTATGTGGTCGCCATTCTGTGCTACATTCTGCAATGCGTAGGTGATGGCTGCCGCACCTGAGGCCACTGCCAGCCCGGCTACGCCGCCCTCAAGGGCTGCCACACGGTCCTCAAACACGCCCTGTGTGGAATTGGTGAGCCGTCCGTAGATGTTTCCGGGGTCGCGTAACGCGAAGCGGTCGGCCGCATGCTGTGAATTACGGAACACGTAAGAGGTCGTCTGGTATATAGGTACGGCACGGCTGTCGGTCGTTGGGTCTGCCTGTTCCTGCCCCACGTGGAGCTGAAGTGTCTCGAAGTGAAGTTTCTTGTTGCTCATTTCTTTGTCCTTTCTTATTGTTTTGTTGTTGATACTTGTCGCTTTTGCGTGTCGATACGGTTGCCTTGTCTGTCCTGTCCGCCGGTTTGCCTGTCCTGTCCGTTGCGGTTCTGTCCGTCTTCCGTATGTTGACAGTGCAAAGGTACGGCGTTTCCCCACTCCATACAATCGCATGAAAGTGTCATTCCCGCTACCATAATCGTGGTATTTTGCCGTTTTCCGCCGGAAAACGGTGCTTTTTGGCGCAACAGACCGCATCGGTTGCGCCGTGGAAAAGAGGGGGAGAGGGGTGCGGATGGACTCAATACGCCGCGCGGTACTTGCTTTCGTCCTTGTCGTCGAGCATGCTTAGGTACGAAAGGTAGCGGCTTTGGGCTATGTAGTGCTCCTCCACGGCCTTGAGAACCGCACATCCGGGTTCCTTGGTGTGGGTACAATTGCTGAAGCGGCAGCCCTTTGAGTAGTGGAAAATGTCCTTGAAATAGCCCGTAAGTTCCTCGGGTTCTATGTCGAAAGTGCCGAATCCCTTTATGCCGGGCGTGTCTATAATGTAGCCACCCTGCGGCAGAGGGAGCATTTCGCTGAACGTTGTGGTGTGCATCCCGGTGTTGTGGGCGTCGCTGATGGCCGCTGTGCGCAGGTTAGTGCCCAACAGACGGTTGATGAACGTGGATTTTCCCACTCCGCTGTTGCCGCTCAGCACCGATATGCGGCCTTCCAACAGCGGCAGAACCGCCTCCATACCGTCGCCGTTGGCGGCAGATATGGCAATGCAGCGGTAGCCTATGTTGTCGTAGAGCGCCATCATCATGTCCTGATAGTGGCGCTCTTCGGGTGACAGGAGGTCGGTCTTGTTGAACAAAAGCGCCACGGGAACGCGGTAAGCCTCGGCAGATGCGAGGAACCGGTCGATGAATGTCGTTGACGTTTGCGGCCGGTTGACGGTGACAACCAGCAGGGCTTGGTCAACGTTGGCGGCTATTATGTGGCTCTGTTTCGACAGGTTGGGCGACTTGCGGATTATGTAATTGCGCCTGTCCTCTATGTTTGTGATGAACGCAG
Organism: bacterium; assembly: GCA_963636905.1. Lineage (GTDB taxonomy): Bacteria > Bacteroidota > Bacteroidia > Bacteroidales > Bacteroidaceae > Prevotella. The sequence continues at coordinate 14,310 of CAVHML010000023.1, read as the reverse complement.
TGCCCTCCTGGTTGGGCGTAATCTCCACTCTGTCGCCCACGGCCACGGGGTTTGTGCTCCTTATCCCTTTCAGTCGGAAGTTGCCTTTTATCTTGCTTTCCACCGTAAGTCCGTCATCGGTCTTCACGGTGTACCAGCTTCCTGTGTTCTTTACGACGAGTCCGTGCACTTTTCCTGTCAAGATATTGGTTCAGTCTGCCCGTTTCCGCTCCATGGGGCGGCGGACGGTGCGGACGGGGTGTGCCTTTGCGGTGTCAAACCGTCATTATTTCCTTGTCCTTTGCGGCAAGCAGCTCGTCCACGGCCTTTATTTGCTTGTCGTGAATCTTCTGGAGGTCGTTCTCAGCGTCCTTTTCGTTGTCCTCGGACAGGCCGTCCTTGATGGCTTTCTTGAGCTTGTCCTTCACATCGGAGCGCACGTTGCGTATCTGGACCTTCACGCTTTCGCCTATCTTGTTGCACTGTTTTGCCAGTTCGCGGCGGCGTTCTTCGGTGGGCTGCGGTATTCCGAGGCGTATTATCTCGCCGTTGTTTTCAGGCGTGATGCCCACTTCAGAGTCCATTATGGCCTTTTCGATGTCCTTTATCTGCTTCTTGTCCCACGGGCGTATGGCTATTGTGCGCGGGTCGGGGGTGGATACGTTGGCCACTTGGTTGAGCGGCACCATCGAACCGTATGACTCCACCTTTATACCGTCGAGTATGGCCACGTTAGCCCGGCCTGCGCGTATGCGTGCAAGCTGCTCTTCGAGGTACATAACGGCCATTTCCATCTTCTCTTCTGCCGAAGAAAGCGTTTCTTTAACGTCTATCATATATGTCTAATGTGTTTGATTTTGCCTTGCAGGGGGACTGTCGCGCGCAGGATACCCTTGCCTTTGCGGTTCCGGCGGCACGCATTGTCCATGGTTACAAATGTAATTATTAATATCCAACCCACCAAGCGTTTTGCGGATTTTTGCTTTTTGCGCTGCCTGAAACGGCTGTTTTCGGGCGGCATACAGTGGGTTTTCGCGGCTGTAGGGCAGGGCGGCGTTTCGTAAAGCGGCCATTTACGACCCGTAAACAGGCCGTTTGGCTACCGTAAACCGCCGCTTTACGCATCGTAAACGGGCGGTTTGCCAGAACCAAAGTGCCGTGTGCGTTCCCGAAAGGCTTTGGACAAGCCCTTTTAGGGCACCGTTTCCTTGGGTTTTATGGGCAAATGGGTTATCTTTGCATAAGATATAGCTGCACTCGGCAATGCCAAAGCG
>CAVHML010000023.1:0-13041 GCA_963636905.1 bacterium | reverse complement strand
TTTGCAATATCTTTGCATAAGACTTATGAACATGGAACTAAGCGACAAGAAGATAGCAGTGCTGCTTTCGGGCGGCGTGGACAGCTCGGTGGTGGTTTACGAACTGGCGCGGCAGGGGCTGCATCCCGACTGTTTCTACATAAAGATAGGCCCGGAGGAAGATGCTGAGTGGGACTGTTCGTCGGAGGAAGACCTTGAGATGGCCACCGCAGTTGCCGCGCGCTACGGGTGCAAACTGGAGGTTGTCGATTGCCACAGGGAGTATTGGCAGCAGGTAACGCGCTACACTATGGACAAGGTGCGCGCCGGTCTCACGCCAAATCCCGACGTGATGTGCAACCGATTGATAAAGTTTGGCGCCTTCAACGAGAAGCGCGGCCACAGCTACGACCTCATTGCCACCGGCCATTACGCCTGTACCGAGGTAACAGACGGCCTCAAGTGGCTCACCACAAGCCCGGACCCGGTGAAGGACCAGACCGATTTCCTGGCGCAGATACACGACTGGCAGCTGCAAAAGGCTCTGTTCCCGATAGGCCACTACATGAAGGGCGAGGTGAGAACGATAGCCGAGCGCGAGCATCTCGTCAATGCGCGGCGCAAAGACTCCCAAGGCATCTGCTTTCTCGGCAAGGTTAACTACAACGAATACATACGCCGCTACCTCGGAGAGCAGCCGGGTGATGTGGTGGAACTGGAGACTGGGCGCCGTTTAGGCAGCCACAAAGGACTGTGGTTCCATACCATCGGGCAGCGCCACGGGCTGGGTTTCGGCGGCGGACCGTGGTATGCGGTGAAGAAAAACGTGCAGGAAAACATCCTTTACGTGAGCCGTGGCTACGAGCCGCTGACCGCTTACAAGAGGGATTTCCCCATACATTCGTTCCACTACCTTACCGTTGGCGGACTGCCAACCGACGTGACGTTCAAGATAAGGCACACGCCGGAGTTCCACAAGGCCACGCTTGAGCGCACCGCAGACGGCTGCTACACGGTACATTCCGATGCACTTATACAGGGCGTGGCGCCGGGACAGTTCTGTGTAGTCTATGATTCCGACCACCACCGCTGCTTCGGCTCCGGCGAAATAACCTGTTGACGGAGAGAAACCGTCAGCTTGGGGGGGTGAAACCGTGTGCTTGATAGAGCGAAACCGTGTGTCGGCAAGGCTGGGCCGCCCCATTCCGGAGTGCTTTCTCCACCACATCCATACCAGCAACCTATACCTGTTATATAATAATGAACGCGAAAACCATAGCCGTTGCGCTCGTTTGGCTGCCGCTGGCGGCCTTGGCGCAGGTGCCGACCTGCCTCACTACCGACCTTCTGGAGCACACTGACCGCGTGTATGTGGGCGGTCTGCCATCGACAATCGGCCTCGCCGACACCGGCAACGCCATAGAACCGTGGCAGAGTGCGGCCATACGCAGTGCCAATCCGTGGCTCGGATGGGTCATGAACAGCACTGTACCCAACACCATACAGACCGCCTACAGGGTGCTTGTGGCCACAAAACGCGAGCTGTTGCACGCGGATAAGGCCGATATGTGGGACAGCGGCGAGGTGAAAAGCGGCAACTCGTCAGCCGTAGTCTATGCAGGCAAGCCACTGAAACCGTCAACCGTATATTACTGGACGGTGCAGACGCGCGACAATCACGGCACTTTGAGCGGCTTTTCCGCCCCCAAGGCATTCCGCACGGCGGCGGTTCTCGACGGCGGAACGGCATGCTATCCGCTCGAAAAGACCGAACTCCGGCCTGTCAGCGTGCGCGTTTTGCAGCCACAGACAGTGCTCGCCGACTTCGGCACCGACGCTTTCGGCCAGCTGAAACTGACCGTTTCCACAACGAATACCGCCGACACGCTCACCGTACATCTCGGAGAACAGCTCGCCAACGGACGGGTAAACCGCCGCCCGGAGGGCAGCCAGAGGTATGCAATGTACCGTCTGCCGCTCTTGCGGGGCACACATACATATTATATAAAGCCGAGAAAGGACAGACGCAACACCGCTCCACGGCTCAACGAGAGCGGCGTTGACCCCATCCTCATGCCCGGATACATAGGCGAAGTGTTCCCCTTCCGCTACTGCGAGGTGCAGCTTGCGGGCGGCAAACTGGCCGACGGCGGGATCATACGCGCCGAGGCGCACTATCCGTTCGACCGCTTTGCGTCGTCTTTCTCCTCGTCCGACACGGTGCTCAACGCCGTTTGGCAACTCTGCAAGCGCACGGTTGAGGCCACCAGCTTCTGCGGTACGTATGTCGATGGCGACCGCGAACGCATACCATACGAGGCGGATGCCATCATCAACCAGCTGAGCCACTATGCCGTTGACCGCGATTTCGCCATGGCAAGGCACAGTGTGAAGCACCTTATCCATAACCCCACGTGGCCTACGGAGTGGATTTTGCAGTCGGGAATAATGGCTTGGAACGACTATATGTACACCGGCGACACGCGACTGCTCGCTTCAGTGTATGAAGACCTAAAGGCCAAGACCCTCATAGCCCTGCGTGACGACAACGGACTGATAAGCACGCGCACGGGAAAGGCCACTCCGCAGGTGTTCGAAGCCATACATTTCAAGGGCAAACAGCTGCGCGACATCGTTGACTGGCCGCAGTCGGGGGCGGAAGGCGTCGAGAAAGAGAACGGAGGAGAGACTGACGGCTTCGTTTTCACGGACTATAACACCGTGGTAAACGCCTATCATTGCGAGGCATTGCGGCTGCTTTCGCTCACCGCAGCGGCTCTCGGCAAGCGCAACGAGGCAGAACTCTACGCCAAGGAGGCCGGACGGGCGCGCCAAAGCGTCAACCGGCTGCTCATAGACGGCGGCACACGGCTTTATACCGACGGCATCGGCACCAAGCACAGCTCGCTCCACTCCAATATGTTCGCGCTTTGCTTCGGTATAGTGCCTGACGGCAACCGCCGGGCGGTGGTCGATTTCATAAAAAGCCGCAAGATGGCGTGCAGCGTCTATGGTTCGCAGTTCCTGCTCGACGCACTCTATGATGCCGGAGAGGCCGACTACGCCCTGTCACTGCTCACTTCTACGGCACGGCGCAGCTGGTTCAACATGACAAGGATAGGCTCTACCATCACCACCGAGGCATGGGACAACGTTTACAAGCCCAACCAGGACTGGAACCACCCGTGGGGAGCGGCGCCGGCCAACGTGATTGTGCGCAAGCTCATGGGCGTTGAACCGATGGAACCCGGCTTCTCGAAGATACGGATCAAGCCGCAGCCGGGCAGTCTCCGGGCGGCTTCGCTCACCGTACCCACCATAAAAGGGGCGGTAAGCGTGGCGTTTGACAACAGGGTGGGGGAGAGTTTCGCGCTCGAAGTCACCGTTCCGGCCAATACCACCGCCGAGGTTTGGCTGCCCGGACTGGCGCGCCGCATCTCCGTTGACGGCAAGATGCAGCCGGCAACTGCCGCCGGCGGCTTCCTGAAAACGACTGTCGGCTCCGGCCATCACCGTCTGCAAGTGGGCAAATAGCAATGCCCGTTTCCATACCCCGCCGCCTACGCTTGCCAAACCGCCGCCTTACGCTTGCCAAACCGCCTGTTTGGCCACCATAACCCGCCCATTTACGGGGCGTAACCCCGGCATTTGGCTACAAAACTCTGCCGGCTTTCTCATGGAAATCAGGCAATTTCCGTATGCTAATGACGCATAAAGATATAAAAAGGCATAAATTATACCCTTGGGTATTATACCTTTGGGTATAATTTCGTATCTTTGCGGAAACCAATGGGTTAGGATATGAATAAGATACCTTTTGAATACGGAACTCTTGCCGAGAGAGAATATTTTATAGATAGGGTTGAAGACAGGAAAGACTTGAAGAACTTTCTTGGAGGAGGCGTCAATGTCATGCTGGTCTCGCCGAGAAGATGGGGGAAATCTTCGCTTGTAAAAAAGGCGATGGAGGAACTGAAGCAGGAGCAAAAGGATGTCAGGGTTTGCTATCTTGACGCTTTTAAGATATATTCCGAAGAAGAATTCTACAACAAGTTCGCCGGTGCGGTATTGCAAGGGGTTGCTTCTACGGCAGAAAAGCGATGGGCTGACCTTGTGAAGTTTGTCCAAGCGATTTCTCCGAGCTTGACAATCAACAGCGATCCCGTCAACTCCGTAGAGGTAAAGCTGAACTTTAAGCCTTTGAAGGAAAGCGCGGAAGAGATACTGAACCTGCCCGAAAAGATAGCCAAGGCTAAAGACATTCATGTCATCATTTGCATTGACGAGTTTCAACAGTTGGCCAATCTTCCCAATTGGAAACGGTTGGAGGGGACTATGCGCTCTGTTTGGCAGGAGCAACACAGTACCACCTATTGCCTGTATGGCAGCAAACGCCACATGATGATGGACATCTTCGGCAACTCAAAGAACCCTTTCTATCGCTTTGGGCAGATGATGACCTTGAAGAAGATAGCCAAAGAATATTGGAAGCCTTTTGTTCGTGACAGTTTCTTCAATTACGGCAAGCGGATAAGCGACGGTATGATAGACAGAATTTGCGACACGGTGCAATGCCACTCATGGTATATGCAGCAGTTTTGCTTCTTGATATGGACTTCTACCGCATCAGAAGTGACAGAGGAAATCTTCTGTTCGCAGCTTACCAAGCTGTTGGATACCAATGGAGATATGTTTTTGACGGATATAGACGGCATGCCGGCGTCCCAGATTTCATTCTTGCGTGCGGTATGTGCAGGGGAGACCCATTTTAATGCCCGGCAAGTAGTGGCAAAGTATGGCTTGGGAGCGCCCAGGACTATCACAAAGAACAAGAAAACGCTTGTGGAAAGGGACTTCATAGAAAAGGTTGCGGATGGCTTCAGAATGGTTGACCCTGTCTTTGAGCTTTGGTTCAAGCGGGAGTATTGCGAGGGTTGACTATGGAAACAGAACAAGTAAGGCGAGAGAGGCAACCCTTATACATTATATTATAACAACCCTGACGGCCAGAAACAGGCGGTTCTTCCCGTATTGCCACAGGCTTGGGATATGGCAGAAGGTGGAGGCGGAATGTGGGGACAGCCGGTTTGCCGGGGCTTTAGGCAGGGTTGCGCTTGCCCAATCAAAAGATTTGTTGTACTTTTGCAACCACTAAGTAAGTATATACCAACATTTTATAAACGAAAAATACAATGAAAGCATTTGTTTTCCCCGGACAGGGGGCACAGTTTGTGGGCATGGGAAAGGACTTCTATGACACAAACGCACAGGCAAAGGAACTGTTTGAAAAGGCCAACGACATACTTGGCTACCGGATAACCGACATAATGTTCAACGGAACTGACGAGGAACTGAAGCAGACAAAGGTGACTCAGCCCGCCGTATTCCTGCACAGCGTGATAGCAGCCATCTGCATGGGCGACGCATTCCAGCCGTCTATGGTGGCCGGACACTCGCTCGGCGAGTTCTCAGCGCTCGTTGCAGCAGGCGCATTGAGCTTTGATGACGGTCTGAAACTGGTCTATGCCCGCGCCATGGCCATGCAGAAGGCTTGCGAAAAAGCACCCTCTACGATGGCCGCAATAGTGGGTCTGCCCGACGAAACGATTGAGAAAATATGCGCAGAGGTGAACAAGCCGGGTCACGTAGTCGTGCCGGCCAACTACAACTGCCCCGGACAGCTCGTCATTTCGGGCAACGTGGAGGCCATCAACGAGGCTTGCGAGAAGCTGAAAGAGGCAGGAGCCAAGCGCGCACTGCCCCTGAAAGTGGGCGGAGCATTCCACTCTCCGCTCATGCAACCGGCAAAGGACGAGCTTCAGGCAGCCATCGAGAGCACAGAGTTCAGTGCTCCGAAGTGCCCCATATACCAGAACGTTGACGGCAAACCGCACACCGAGCCGGCCGAAATCAAGGCAAACCTGATAGCACAGCTTACAAGTAGCGTGCGCTGGACGGCCTGTGTACAGAACATGATAGCCGACGGCGCAGACGACTTCACCGAGTGCGGACCGGGAAAAGCCCTGCAAGGCATGATAGGCCGCATAGACAAGAACGTCACAGCGCACGGTATCGACTAAACAACAGACTGACTATGACCAGAAGGATTAGGGATTGACACTGCAAAACAACGGCAATCTCTAATCCTTTTGCGTTTCTTACAATCTTAAAGCAAGGCTTAGTGACGGTGAAAAATATCGCTTAAACATACAATCCATACCTTACACACATGACCATGAAACCAGTAATCTACCAAATCTTCACGAGACTGCACACCAACCGCAACACCAACCGCAAGCCAAACGGCACTGTGGAGGAGAACGGATGCGGGAAAATGAACGAGATAGACACCAATGAACTGCAAAGGATAAAGCGGTTGGGAGTGACACACGTATGGTACACGGGCATAATACGCCATGCCACGCAGACCAACTACTCCGCTTTCGGCATACCGCGCAACCATCCTGCCGTGGTGAAAGGCCGCGCCGGTTCGCCCTACGCCATCGTTGACTATTACGATATAGACCCCGACCTGGCCGTAAACGTGCCGAAACGCATGAGCGAGTTTGAGGCTCTTGTGGAAAGAACCCACCGTGCAGGACTGAAAATGATAATCGATTTTGTGCCCAACCATGTTGCCCGGCAGTACCATTCTATATGTAAGCCGGCAGGAACGGTGGGTTTGGGCGACAAAGACGACACATCCAAGGGCTTCGACCCGCAGAACAATTTCTACTACTGCCCCGGCTGCAAGTTTGAACCGGGCATAGACCTGTACGGCGGCGAGCTGTTTCCATACGAAGAATGTCCGGCCAAGGCCACGGGAAACGACCATTTCGACCCGCACCCAGGCCAGAACGACTGGTATGAAACCATTAAGCTGAACTACGGAGTGGACTATTACGCAGGGCGGAAAGGGCACTTCAGTCCCATTCCGCGCACGTGGCAGCAGATGAAAGACATACTGTTGTTCTGGGCAAACAAGGGCATTGACGGGTTCAGATGCGACATGGCGGAGATGGTTCCGGCGGAGTTCTGGGGCTACGCCACGGCGGAAGTGAAGCGCAAACGCCCCGATTTGGTGTTCATAGGCGAGGTTTACAACCCCGCAGAGTACCGCAACTACATAGCCAACGGCTTCGATTACCTCTACGACAAGGTAGGGATGTACGACACAATGCGCGCCGTGGCGTGCAACCAATGCCCTGCTACGGCCATCACACAGGCATGGCAAGCCACAGAAGACATCAATTCCCACATGCTATACTTCCTTGAGAACCACGACGAACAGCGCATTGCGAGCGACTACTTCGCCGGTGACGCGCACCGAGGTGTACCGGCTATGGTGGCCAGTGCGCTGATGCGCACCAACCCGTTCATGCTTTACGCCGGCGAAGAGTATGGGGAAAAGGGCATGGACTGCGAGGGTTTCAGCGGCAAAGACGGCAGGACAACAATCTTCGATTACTGGAGTATGGACACGATGTGCCGTGCCGCCGAGGGCAAACTGACCGAAGGAGAGACCAAACTTGCCGAGTTGCACAGCAAAACGCTATGCTTGGCCAACAAGGAAAAGGCCGTCAGCGAGGGCCAGTTCTTCGACTTGATGTACGCCAACCCGCAATCCGACCGCTTCTTCCCCTACTCCAACTACGCTTTCCTGCGCAAGTCGGGCAACGAAATGCTGCTTGTGGCGGTGAACTTCGGCACAGAACCGGCAGACATATCGGTGAACATTCCAGCCCATGCGTTTGACTTTCTCGGCATAAACGAGCAGAAAGTCACCGCCACCGACCTGCTTTCAGGCGAGAAGATGCCGGTGAAACTGGCCAAAGACGGCAGCGTTGACATGACCGTCGGGGCTTTCGGAGCAAGGGTGTGGAAGTTTAAGCTGAAGAAAGTGGCGGGCAAATGAGACGCAACGCCCGCAACAAACCCGTACAACGATGGAAGACATCATTCTGAACGCCCACAACAAACCCGTAAAGCAATGGAAGACATCATTCTGAACGCCCACAACAAGGAGGAGTTCCCGCCGGCACACACCGCCGAACACCTGCTTAACCAGACTATGGCGCGGATGTTCGGGTGCGAAAGGTCGCGCAACGCCCACATAGAGCGCAAGAAGAGCAAGATGACATTCACGGTCGACCACAAGCCGACGCGCAAGGAAGAACAGGAAATCGAGCGGGAAATGAACCGTCTCATAGCCGAAGACCTGCCCGTAAGCTATGAGTTTGCCGACAGAGACCACCTGCCCGAAGGCGTGAGCACCGACCGTTTGCCCGACGATGTGTCGGAGATGCTGCGCTTGGTGCGCATAGGCGACTACGACATCTGCCCGTGTATCGGCAAACATGTGCGGTCAACAGGGCAGATAGGACGCTTCGAAATGCTCGGAACCAACTGGGACGAGATGACCCACTCGTTCAGAATACGCTTCAAAATAGTGCAATAGCGGTTGTGAATGTGCCTGTTCTTCTATTAGAAGTTCCCCTTTTTGGATGAACGGCAACCTTGACAAAACACAAATCGGGGCGGTACACTTCAGTACCGCCCCGATTTGTGTTTACTTTGTTTCAATCTCCTCTTTCATGTCGATGTATTCGCCGTTCTTGTCGTAGAACTCGTATTGCAAGAACGCCATCTTCTGTGAGGGGATCACGCTCACTCCTAACCCGTACTTCATCTGCCACTTACGCTTGAGCGACACTATACCCTGGTTAATATAGGCCGCAACATACGGATGTACTTGCAGTGTGAACTTCTTGATTCCAATTTTGTTGACCAAACGGTCAATCTTGCTCTCCAATTGGTCGGTGAACAGAATGCTCGACTTAATCTTTCCCTTGCCAAAACAGGTGGGGCAGGTCTCCTCAACGTTGACATCCATGGCGGGACGCACCCTTTGGCGTGTAATTTGCATCAACCCGAACTTGCTCAACGGCAGTATATTGTGCCGCGCGCGGTCTTTCTGCATGTTCTTGCACATGCGTTCATAGAGCATTTGGCGGTCTTCCGCGAGGTTCATGTCTATGAAATCTACCACGATAATGCCCCCCATGTCGCGCAGACGGAGCTGCCTTGCGAGTTCGTCGGCGGCGCCTAAGTTCACCTCAAGGGCGTTTGCTTCCTGCCCGTTCTCGGCTCTTGTGCGGTTTCCGCTGTTGACATCCACCACGTGCAACGCCTCTGTATGCTCGATAATGAGGTAAGCCCCGCGCTTGTAGTTGACGGTTTTGCCAAAGGCAGACTTCATCTGCTTGGTCACATTGAAGTTGTCGAAGATGGGCACCTTGCCCGTATATCGCTTTACAATGTCCGCCTTTTCGGGCGCAATGAGCTTCACGTAGTCGTGAATTTGGCCGAATATCTCCTCGTCGTTGACGAAGATACCGTCGTAAGTGGGGTTGAACAAGTCTCTGAGCATGGCTACTGCCCTGCCTGTCTCCTCGAAAACAACCTGCGGACGCGCCGTTGTCTTCTGCACTTTCGCTATGGCGTCGTCCCACCGCTTGAGCAGTACTTTCAGCTCAGCGTCGAGTTCCGCCACGCGTTTTCCCTCCGATGATGTGCGCACTATCACTCCGAAGTTCTTCGGCTTGATGCTTTGTATGAGCTGTTTCAGCCTTGCGCGCTCCTCACCCTTCTTTATTTTGGATGAAACCGACACCTTGTCGTTGAACGGTATGAGCACAAGGAAGCGTCCGGCGAAGCTCAGTTCGCACGTAAGGCGCGGCCCTTTGGTGGAGATGGGTTCCTTCACGATCTGCACCAGCACCTCCTGGCCCACCTTGAGCGTTGTCTGCACACTGCCGTCCTTCTTCAGTTCGGGCAGCCGTGTGGCCTTTGAAATGGGGAAAAGTTTCTTTCTGTCACTCTGTACCTGCTTGAGGTACTTCTCATAAGAGCTGAATTGCGAACCCAAGTCCAAATAATGCAAGAAAGCATCGCGCTCGTAACCGACATCGACGAAACAGGCGTTCAGTCCGGGCATCAGCTTTTTGACCTTTGCCACATAGATGTTGCCAACGGAGAACGACGCTGAACGGGTCTCGTTCTGGTACTCCACGAGGCTCTTGTCCTCAAGTAGCGCTATTGAAATCTCCTTTGGCTGGACGTCGATAATTACTTCGCTTGTCATTCCTTACGGTTTGTTCCTTTTCTTTGGTTCGAATAAAACAGAAAGGGTGCGCCACGCCCCTCTCACGGGACAAGCAGGCGCACTCTTTCATCCTTTTTCTCTGTCAGAACAGACCCGCACGTGTGCGGCGGCTCACGCCTTACTTGCTCTTGTGCCTGTTCTTCCTTAATCTTTTCTTACGCTTGTGCGTAGCCATCTTGTGGCCTTTTCTCTTCTTACCGCTTGGCATAGTTTATGAATTAAAATGATTTATATTTGGTTTCTCTTACTTCATCTTGGCTATAAAGCTCTTCGCGGGCTTGAAACCGGGGAAGTCGTGCGCGTCAATGATGATGGTCGTGTTCTTGGAGATGTTGCGCGCAGTCTTGGGGGCGCGGTGTTTCACTATGAAACTGCCGAAGCCGCGCAGGAAAACGTCTTCCTTTCTTCCTGCAAGGCTCTGCCTTATCTCTTCCATGAAAGCCTCGACGGTGGCAGTAACATCCTTCTTTGCCACTCCTGTGTCCTCAACTATCTTGTTGATGATGTCTGCTTTTGTCATTCTACTGTATGTATTTGTTGTGATAATTTATTGCCTTACAATTGTTTGGGCTTGCAAATATACTGATTTTCAGCGGCAGACGGAAATATATTCCGCCTTTTTTTCAAAAACAACCGTAATTTGTGCATCTGCCAAACATTCAGTATGATGTACCTGTGCGTTATACATTAATAATATAGAAGCAACGGGTTTGCCGCGCCGGTGCACCGTCCGCCCGAAACAGGCATTATGTAATTAAATCGGAAACGGCGGAGTGCCGCACCGCAGTCCGCCGGGTTGCGAAATGCAAACCGCCCGTTTAGACATCGTAAATGCCACACTTAGCACCTGTAAATGCCGCATTTAGCGCCCGTAAACGGCCTGTTTGCGGAACCGGTTGGCCGTCAGGCACATAGAAAAGACTCGGTTTCCGGACGTAAAAGGCCGGGGCTGAAGCCCGGAAATTGGATTTTCCTTTCTTTGCAGTGTGCCGGAAAAGGTGTACCTTTGCACTGACTACGCACATGTAATAATACACAACGACACAAAAACACACTATGAAACAGACCAAAATCGTGGCTTCCGTCAGCGACAGGAACTGCAGTACGGAGTTCATACGCCAGCTTTTCGACGCGGGAATGAACGTGATACGCATGAACACCGCCCACGCCACGCCCGAAGGGATCAAGGAGATAATAAGGAACACGCGCAAAGTGTCGCACCATATCGGCATACTCATCGACACCAAAGGCCCGGAGGTGAGAACAACCGGCTGTGCTGCGCCCATCGAATACAAGACCGGCGACGTGGTAAAGGTGTTCGGACGGCCTGAAATGGACACGGAACACGACATCATAAACCTCTCCTACGAGAACTTCGCCAACGACATACACATCGGCGACGACATACTTTTCGACGACGGAGCGCTGGCCATGAAGGTGATAGGCATCAACGGCCCGGCCGTAATAGCACAGGTGGCCAACGACGGAACGCTCGGTTCGCACAAGAGCGTCAACGTTCCGGGAGTGCACATCGACCTTCCGGCACTCACCGAAAAGGACAAGTCAAACATCAAGCTGGCCGTTGACGAAGACATAGACTTCATAGCCCACTCGTTCGTGCGCAGTGCAGCCGACGTAAAGGCCGTACAGGACATACTCGACGAGCACGGCAGCGACATAAAAATCATATCGAAGATAGAGAACCAGGAGGGCGTTGACAACATTGACGAGATAATCGGAGCGTCGTATGGCATCATGGTGGCGCGCGGAGACCTTGGCATTGAGGTGCCCATAGAGCGTATTCCGGGCATACAGCGCAGCATCATAAACAAGTGCATAAGGGCAAAGAAGCCCGTGATAGTGGCCACACAGATGCTCCACACGATGATCAACAACCCCAGACCCACACGTGCGGAGGTGACAGACATAGCCAACGCCATCTATTACCGCACCGACGCACTCATGCTGAGCGGCGAAACGGCGTCGGGAAAGTATCCCGTGGAGGCCGTGAGGACAATGGCCGCCATCGCAGAGCGCGCCGAAAAGGACCGTATGGAGGACAACGAGTACGACATACCGCTGAGTGACGGGTGCGACATAGCCGAGTTCCTCTCCCACAGTGCCATAGAGGCCACCGAAAGGCTGGGCGTGAAGGGCATCATAACCGACAGCATGACGGGCTATACCGCCCGCAACCTGGCCGCATTCCGGGGTCCCAACCCCGTGCTCGCCATCTGCTACAAGGAGAAAACACAGCGTTGGCTCGCGCTAAGCTACGGCGTTATTGCCGTTGCACAGCACGAACAGATAGGCGCAAGGGATCAGTTCCTTGCCGCACTGCGTATGTTGAGGCAAAAGGGCTACCTGTGTATGGACGACAAAGTGGCTCACCTCAGCGGCAGTTTCGGCTCTGGCGGAGGCACCACATTCCTCGAAATCAACACCGTAAGGGAAGTGTTCGAGCGTTCATACCGCTTCCATCTGCCTACGGAATAGGCGGCGTTTGTATGAATGTAATTTGTAACGGCGGAAAGGCGAGTGGGGTTAACTCCTTTGCCTTTCCGCTTTTAGTTTGTTATTTGTAATGTGTAACGGCGCAAAGTCTGCGAGGTGAAGTCTGCAACCAAACTCTTCACTCTTCATTTACCAAGTCCGCCCAGTACTTTGGCACAAAGTACTGGCTTAAAGACGGAATATAGCCCCAAAGAGGACGCATCTATATATAATAAGGTACGGCTTGTGCGGCTTGCAGCGGTGGCATAGCCTCGGAGAGGCTGCACCTATTATGTAATAAGGTACGGTTTATGTAATAAGGTACGGTTTGTGTGACTTGCATCGGTGGCATAGCCTCGAAGAGGCTGCATCTCAGTAACCCCATGTGCAGCGTCAGCGGAACA
>CAVHML010000022.1:0-18818 GCA_963636905.1 bacterium | reverse complement strand
CCGTGCGCACGGAGTCTTTTCCACACCGTGTGCGCGGCTTTTTTTTGTCAGCCACACGTGCGGTACTGGCGTTGTTTTTTCTTGTAAGTCTCTTTGGAATAGCCCACGGCGAGGCAGTTGGCGATAAATTACAGCCCACGCTGTCAGGCTATTCATCATCTATCATGGCGGTAGTTACGCCTTTCAGCCCTTTGCGGTACAGGTATTTCGTTATCGTGCCGGTGAGTATCGCCCTCTTGTTGTGCAGTTTTGGGTTGTCCTCAAGGTTGAGTCCATTGCGCAAATCCGTCCAGTCCGTCAGGCAAACGGGCATTATGGCCGTGGGCAATATGCTGTCCGTACCCACGGTGTCGTCGGCCAGGATTATTGCGGTGCTGCCTTCAAAGGGGTAAGTGTAGTCGATGTTCTTGATGTTCTTGGTGCATGACGCCACGATGTAACCGCCTACGCACACCGTTTCACCGTATTCCTTCTCCAGAGCGGCCTCCACGGTGATGTAGTCCGGTATGGTGTCGCCGTCCTGACCGCCGTCTGCCGAGTCCGTCTGCTCCTTGCCGCTGCCGTCTTCCGGCGTGATATATACGTATTCCTTGCTGCAACCTGCTGTGATTGCGGCCAACAGGGCGGTTATGACGAGTGTTTTCTTCACTTCTGTAGGCTGTTTTCAGTGCGGTAAGGATTGGTCTGTCGGCGGCAAACCTCCTGGTCTGCCGTTGCCGCATCAGGCTTTCCGTTTCGCAAAGGTATGAATAAACGCAGACAAGGCTTGCGGAAATTGAAAAAATATCCCTAAGATTTGCTTTTTAGACATTAATGCTTTATATTTGCGACTGATAAGTATTCATCCGCTTTGTTGATGTGCCTTATCTACAATTCCGAGGTTGGCAGCGTCCTGCGCCAACCTCTTTTGTGTCTGCATGCCCCGTTTTTCCGTCCCTGCTTGCCGGATTTTTCCCGCGCTTGCGGCGTTTTCCCTTGCGTTATGGCCGTCTCCTTTTCATAACCCGGCGGTTTGCGGTTCGTAAACAGGCGGTTTAGGAGTCGTAACTGGGCGGTTTATGGAGTGTAAACGGGCGGTTTGTTCCGGACATCACTGCTCTTTGAGGATGCCTTTTGTGCGTTTGGGGCGGTGCAGGGCGGCAAAAAAGCGTGCCGTTGGCATACTATTTGCAATAAAACCCCTATATTTGCACGTCAGACCGTGGGCACATACTTGTGCCGAGTGCGTGTTTGAAAGAAAGGACAAGACTATATGACAAGCCAGTTTTCGCCAAAAGTTTCTGAAATACTTGCCTTTAGCCGCGAGGAAGCCGCCCGTTTGGCCAGCCGGAGCGTGGGTCCGGAGCATCTGCTCCTGGCTCTTCTCAGACTGAAAGAGGGACCGGTGCTTGACGTTTTCCGCCGTCTGAGAATGGACATCAGGTCGGTAAAGACCGAGCTGGAGGCCAAGGTGAGGAACGACGACATGGCATCTGCGATAAACACCGGCGAGCTTGTGCTCAACGAAAAGGCCGGCAACATACTGAAACTTGCCGTGCTTGAGGCGCGGATGCAGCACACACAGAGGGTGGACGAGCAGCACTTGTTGCTCGCAATCCTGCACGACAGCGTGGACAACGGGGCAAAACAGGTGCTGGAAAGCAACAACATGAACTACGAAGACACGTTTGCCCTGCTGCAGCAGAAGAGCGGTATCCAGAACGGAATAGGCCTTCCCGACGAGGAGGACGACGACTTGTTCGAGCCGTCCGGCGGCAACGGCGGAGGCAATGCGGCCGGCCAGAAGAGCCAGGCCACGCAGACGCAGAAGCCGGGGGGCAAGACGCCGGTGCTGGACAACTTCGGCGTGGACCTTACAAAGGCCGCCGCCGAGGGCAAACTCGACCCCGTGGTGGGGCGCGAGCGTGAGATTACACGTGTGGTGGAGATACTTGGCCGCCGCAAGAAGAACAATCCCATACTGATAGGCGACCCCGGAGTGGGCAAAAGCGCCATCGTGGAGGGGCTGGCGCAGATGATTGCCAGCCGCCACACGTCGCCCGTGCTGTTCAACCGCCGGCTGATAAGCCTCGACATGGCCGCCATTGTGGCCGGAACAAAGTACAGAGGGCAGTTTGAAGAGCGGCTGCGGGCACTGATAAAGGAGATAGAGACCAACCCTGAAGTTATCGTATTCATCGACGAGATACACACTCTCGTGGGTGCAGGTTCGGCTCCCGGCAGCATGGATGCGGCAAACATGATGAAGCCGGCACTGGCCCGCGGCACCATACAGTGCATCGGAGCCACGACACTCGACGAGTACCGCAACAGCATCGAGAAGGACGGCGCGCTGGAGCGCCGCTTCCAGAAGGTTCTCGTGGAGCCTACCACGCCGGAAGAGACCCTGCAGATACTCCATAACATAAAGGACAGGTATGAGCACCACCACCATGTGGCCTACACGGAGGACGCTCTGGAGGCGTGTGTCCGCCTGACAGGACGCTACATCACCGACCGGCAGTTCCCCGACAAGGCCATTGACGCCCTCGACGAGGTGGGTTCAAAGGTGCATCTGGGCAATGTGCGCGTGCCGGAGGAGATAACGGAGAAGGAAAGGGAAATAGATTTCATCAAGGAAAAGAAGCAATCCGCCGTGAAGAACCAGAACTACGAACTGGCAGCGGGCTATCGCGACAGGCAAACAGAACTGGAGGCGGAGCTGAACGAGCTGAACGAGAGGTGGAGCAACGGCGAAAGCGGCGAGCGGCAGACCGTTTCGGACAAGGAAGTGGCCGAGGTGGTGTCGATAATGAGCGGAGTGCCGGTGCAGAAGATGGCCGACGCCGAGGGCATACGCCTGAAAGGCATGGCGCAGGAGCTGCAGTCGGCAGTGGTGGGGCAGGATCCGGCCATCGAAAAGATAACCAAGGCCATCATGCGCAACCGGGTAGGACTGAAAGACCCCAACCATCCCATCGGCGTATTCATGTTTCTGGGGCCGACAGGCGTGGGGAAAACATACCTTACCAAGAAACTTGCGGAGTTCATGTTCGGCAGTGCCGACTCCCTGATACGCATCGACATGAGCGAATACACCGAGAGCTTCAACGTTTCCCGCCTCATCGGCGCACCTCCGGGCTATGTCGGCTACGAGGAAGGCGGCCAGCTGACCGAACGAGTGCGCCGCCATCCGTACTCAATCGTACTGCTTGACGAGATAGAAAAGGCACACGGCAACGTTTTCAACCTGCTTTTGCAGGTGCTGGACGAGGGACGGCTGACAGACGGCAACGGTCGGATGGTCGATTTCCGCAACACTGTGATCATAATGACAAGCAATGCGGGCACGAAACAGCTGAAGGACTTCTCCCGTGGCGTGGGGTTCAATGCGGCAAACGCCGGGATAGCCCTGGACGACAAGGACAAGGAGTACGCAAGGGGCATCATCCAGAAGGCATTGAGCCGACAGTTCTCCCCGGAGTTCCTCAACAGGCTCGACGAGATAGTCACTTTCGACCAGCTGGACATGGCTTCCATCAAGAAAATAGTCGATATAGAGCTGTCAAAGCTCTTCCGGCGGGTGGAAACCTTGGGCTACAGCATAGAAATCAGCGAGGAGGCCAAGACATTCGTGGCATCCAAGGGCTACGACGTGCAGTTTGGCGCCCGCCCGTTGAAGCGTGCCATCCAGAACTACATCGAAGACGGGTTGGGTGAGCGCATCATAAACGGCGAAATCGCCCAAGGTGCAACCGTAAGCATAACGAAAGAGAAGGGCAAGAACGAGCTTTCGTTCAGCTAATTGCATCGGTCAGATACGCAAGTGAGGCATTTACAACTCGTAAATGCCCCACTTCGTTTATATAAACATACCGTTTACGACCCGTAAACGGCCTCTCTACGCTCACAAGCGCGATGTTTGCAAATCGAAAATGTCCGGGTTATAGTGGAAACCGGGCGGTTTCACTCGTGGTGATACGGCTCTCCCTGTATTATGGTACACGCTCTGTAGAGCTGTTCGGCAAAGATAAGGCGCACCATCTGGTGGGAGAAAGTCATGCGGGAAAGGGACAGCTGCTCGTTGGCGCGCATATATACTTGCTGAGAGAACCCGTAGGGGCCGCCAATGATGAAGACAAGCCGACGCGACGTTTGCCTTTTGTTCTCCAACCACCGCGCAAACTCCACGCTGCGAGGCTCTTTGCCGTGCTCGTCGAGCAGGACAACGGTGTCAGACGGCTGCAACTGGTTCAGGATTAGCCGCCCCTCCGCCTCTTTCTGCTGCTCCTGCGTCAGGCTCTTGGTGCTTTTCAGTTCGGGAATGGTCACTATGCCCATCGGCATGTAGTGGTTGATGCGCCCAACGTAGTCGTCTATACCTGCGGCAAAGAGCTTTCCGTTGGTTTTCCCCACGAGTATCAGGAGCGTCTTCATCTGTTTGCGTTCGTCCTTGCGCCTATTTGTGCCCGTCCTATCGACCGTTTGTATCCGTAAAAGTACTCATTCGTATTAAGAAAGGCTCTTATTTGTATTCGTAAATACTCTCATTCGTATTCGTGTCTGCGCTTTGGATTCATCGGAAACCAGCCCTTGAGCACCCGTTTCCGCTGCTCAAACAGTTCGCCGATCGACCACAAAAGCGACGCACCCACCACTCCGAGGAGTGACGAAAGTATCACATCCTCCGTGAAAAGCGCACCCGCAATGGCCGCAAGTCCACCTATTAGGAACAGCCACCATAGGCGTGTGCCGGTGTAATACTCGGTCTTGATGACAAGCGGATGGCACATTCCTATGACGAGGAATGTGCTTACCGCTATTATAATGCCCGTGAAAAACATCGCAGCCTACTTCTTTGCAGGAGGAAAAGCCTTTATCAGCCGTTTGTACTCCTTGGCTGTTATCTGCATAGTGGTACCGTGGCGCGGTGTGAAGTCGCCCGATGTCTGCGTGTCCTGCACGAATGTGAACGTGTCGAGGTCGTTGCTCTTGGCAAACTGGTAGTGATGGTCGCGGTAACAGTCGTACATGAGACACCAGCCGCCGCTGATGAGTGGGAATACTCCCGCCCCCTCGACGTCGCTCTTGGTCACTTCGCAGAAACCGGGGCGCAGTTTCCATGTGTCAGGCGCGTGGAGATCGGTGAAAGTGTACTTCTTTATGCCCTTGTGCTTGCGGTCTTGTTCGGTCTTAAAGAACAGGTGGTAGGTGCCGTCCTTGTCCTGTACGATGTCAGTGTCGATGCTTGGCTCTTTGAAGTCGAACAATACTACGGGCGAAGTCTCCAAGTCGCTGAAGTCAGCGTTGGCGTAGCAGTAGTAAACCTTGTCGTATGGAATCGTGCCGTCGTTGGTAAGCAGCGAGAAATACACCATATACTTGCCGGCAGCCTTATCGTAGATGGTCTGAGGTGCCCACACACGGGTCACGTTGGCGAAGTTTGTGCCCTTGAAGCGGTCGGGGAAATGCACCGTGTGGTGTTCCCAGTTGACGAGATCGCGCGACTTCAGCATCACAATGCCACGGTTGCTTGTCCATCCGAGCGAGCAGCGCATGTCGGTAACGACCATGTAGAAGAGTCCGTCCTCGCCCCTCAGTATGTGCGGATCGCGCACTCCCTTGGCCAAAGCGATGGTGTCGCTGCCTATAATAGGCCGCCCTCCGTTGAGCGGAGTGTAGTTAAAGCCGTCGTCACTGACAGCGAAACACACCTGTTCCTTTTCAGGTGCATTGCCTGTAAAATAGGCAAACAGATAGTGTTTCATCGCTTGCTTCTTCTTGGCCGCCGCGTTGGTAGTCGCAGACAGCGCAATGGCGAGCAGAGCAAAGCCCAGTAGCAGAGTCCTCTTGTTCATATTCAGTAGCTTTATAGTGTTTCTTTGCAGGTTTTCCTCCCGGTTTGCCGCCCGTCAATGTGCGCATTGTGACAGGGAGCGAAGTGTTTGCGGAGGCGAAAACGTCACCACAGATATAGTAAGCGTCAACGCAGGTATAGAGAGCGTCACCGCAGGTCTATTATCTCGGCCGACGGGAAGTCGCGCGAGTTGAAACGGAACGTGTTGTCGCCCAGGTTGGTCTTCTTGAAGTTGGTGACGGTTATCGTGGTCCACACCTTTCCTTGCAGCATCCGTATCTGTGAAGGCACGTAGCTCTTCTTGTCAACGGTGACGTACATCTCCTTTATCTGCTTGTTGCCCGTGGCCTTGAGGTGTATCTGATACTTCCCGCCACTGGAAGTCATGGAGCAGGAGTAGCCGGACTTATACATATATATAAAGTTGTACGGGTTGATGGCCTGCAGCTCGCCCTCCGAGGGGTTGTTGACATTCACTTCGTTGTTGCGCTTCATGTATGTCCACTGCGTATGTCCGTCAAACCACACCGTGGCCATGGGGGTTGTGGCGTGGAACTTGCGCCCTTTCACGCAGATAGTGCCGCTCGTGTTGCCGTATTGGCCGCTCTTTACGGTGAAACGTGCCGACACGCCGCCCTTGTTGCCCACGGTTGCCGCCGTTTTGTCGAGCACACTGCGTGCCGTTTGTGCCGTTGCGGTGTGGCAGACCGCCAGTGACAGCGCCACAACCAGGTATAACAGTCTCCTCATGTTGTCTCTTTCCTATAAGTGTCCTTTGCCTTTGCCGGCATGAACAGTATGTTTTTGTCCGCAAAGGTAATCTATTTTATTTTCAGGAGCAAGCCATTTTGCTCCTATATACAATTCTTCCTGTTCCTATATATAATAATGTATAGAGCTATCTCCTCAGGTTGGCCAGCAGATTGCTTAGGCTTACCTCGTCCTGAACGAGCACATCGCGCGGCTTGCTGCCTATTGCCGGCCCGACAATGCCCGCCTTTTCCATCTGATCCATCAGTCTGCCGGCACGGTTGTAGCCTATGGAGAACTTGCGCTGTATGGAACTGGTGCTGCCCGACTGGTTTAGCACTATCATGCGCGCCACTTCCTCGAACATGGAGTCGAGATGCATCAGGTCAACATCGGCTGCGCCGCCCTCGCCGTCACCGTTGTCGGAGTCGGGTTCGGGCAGTTCAAACGGCGTGAGGTAGCCTTGCTGCTGCGAAATGAACTGGTTGATGCGCTCCACTTCGGGCGTATCAACGAAGGCACACTGCACTCGCACCGGTTCGTTGCCATTGAGGAAGAGCATATCTCCGCGGCCTATCAGCTGGTTTGCGCCCGAACGGTCGAGGATAGTCTTCGAGTCAATCATCGCACTTACCTTGAATGCGATGCGTCCGGGGAAGTTTGCCTTGATGTTACCCGTGATTATGGTGGTGGTGGGGCGCTGTGTGGCTATCACCATGTGTATGCCTACAGCTCGTGCAAGCTGGGCTATGCGCGCTATGGGTAGCTCTATTTCCTTGCCGGCGGTCATTATCAGATCGCCGAACTCGTCGATTATCACCACGATGTACGGCATATAGCGGTGGCCGTGCTCCGGGTTGAGCTGCCGGGCGGTGAACTTCTTGTTGTATTCCTTTATGTTTCGTGCTCCGGCCATCTTCAACAGGTCGTAGCGGGTGTCCATTTCCTTGCACAGACTGTTGAGTGTGCGTACTACCTTGGTCACATCCGTTATGATAGGCTCCTCATCGTCGTCGGGAACCTTGGCCAGGAAGTGGTTGGCGATAGAACTGTAGATGCTGAACTCCACCTTCTTGGGGTCTATCAGCACTATCTTCAGTTCTGCGGGGTGCTTCTTGTAGAGCAGTGAAGTGATTATGGCGTTCAGACCCACCGACTTACCCTGTCCTGTGGCACCGGCCACGAGCAGGTGGGGTATCTTTGCGAGGTCGAACATGAACACTTCGTTGGTGATAGTCTTGCCTATGGCGCAAGGAAGTTCCATTGCCGTCTCCTGAAACTTCTTGGAGTTGAGTATGCTCTCCATAGATACGATATTGGCCTTGGCGTTAGGCACTTCTATACCTATGGTTCCCTTGCCGGGAATGGGTGCTATGATACGTATGCCCAGTGCCGAGAGGCTCAGAGCTATATCGTCTTCGAGATTTCTGATGCGGGATATGCGCACTCCCTGGGCCGGTGTTATCTCGTAGAGCGTGATGGTGGGTCCGACAGTGGCCTTGATGGAACTGATTTCCACCCCGAAATTGTGCAGCACCTCGACTATCCTGTTCTTGTTCTTGGTCTGTTCGGCCATGTCGATGTACGGTTTCCCGTCGTTTTCGTACTTCTTCAGCAGGTCGAGCGTGGGGTAATGATAGTTCTCAAGGTCGCGCTTGGGGTCGTAGGGAGCCAGGTCTTCGACGTCCGCCAGCCCCTTCACGAGTCCCGTGCCGTCGGCTTTCTCCTCGTCCTTGGCCACTTCCACGGTCATGTCTTTGTCCTCTGCGCCGGTGTCTGCCGCCTTTGCTGCCGCAAGGGGGCTGCCTCCGCCGGCGGCAGTATAGTCTTTTCCGTTGCCAGAGGGAGTACTTTCATTGTCGAAAGTGACCACCTGCGTCATCGGGTCGTCAAAGGTTTCGGGGTCTTCCACTATGTCTGCGCCACTGTACTGCCCGTCTTCCTGCGCCCGGTTGCTGCGGCTGTCATCGCCACTGCCGCCAACGCCCACATTGAACGGTATCTTGTTGAAGAAGAACGAGGGGTTCAGCAGCTTGCGCACCACGTATATGGTCTCGGCACTGATGTATGTGAGGAACGCAATTGCGCCCACTATGAGAATTACCGTAAGACCCGGCGTTCCCACAAGGTTCTCTATATACCGTGCGGCATACGCTCCGTGGTCGCCACCGGGGTTGTAGCAGCTGTCAGAGAATAGGGGGGCGAAGAATTTGGCCAGCGTTACCGACGCCCATTCCATCACTATAGCAATGCCGAAGAACCATTTGAGCAGGTTCACCTCGTATGCCCGCATGAGCTTTATGGCCACGAGAAAGAGGAAAAACGGTATGAGGAAGGCCGGGAAACCGAAGCACCGCTTCACGAAGAAGTAGGCCGCGCGCGCACCGACCGAGCCGCAGCTGTTGGCGTATTCGCCGTTGGCGTTGAGCATCTCGCCGGCTCTGGGACTCTCTATTGCGCTCTGGTCGGCATTGCCCGTGGAGAAGAACGAGATGAACGACCACGTGAGATATACCGTAACGGCCAGTAACAGGAATCCGAGCACGAATTTCAGCTTCTCGTTCCGAAAGATATTACTGAAACCCAGTGCTTCTGTCAGTGAGGATGTATGGTTGGCTTTCCTTCTCTTTACCATTCTTCTGTTTCTTTTGTGCTGCAAAAGTAACTTAAAAATGTCACATTTTGCCATAAACTCCGCCTTTTTTGTCGGCTTTGACGGCAACTTTGCAGCCGCAAAGAGGCCGCTTTTCGGGGCACAACGTATGCCCCTGTGTGTCAGGAAGATGCAGATGCGCTCAGAAAACCGCCCGTTTACGGGTCGTAAACACGGCATTTAGCACCCGTAAACGGTGCATTTACGATGGCTAAACATACCGTTTACGATGCGCAAATGCACTGTTTGCCGGCGGCAACCCGTTCTGCTGCCGTTTCCGACCCCGCCGCTCCGCCACGGCCATGCGGCCAAACTTTTTGCGCAAACGTAATGTATGCCCAACGTTTTTGCGTACCTTTGCATAAGCTAAGCCGCACTCGGCAATGTGAAAGCGGGCTTCCATTGACTCTCGTTTTCCCTGTTTATATATGGAAAACTGCCGTTTGCCGCTCCGTCTCTTTACGCAATTATGAAGAAAACCATATACAACAAATACGACAAACGGCTGATAGGGCAGTTGCCGCCGGTGGTCTTCGGGGGCAAAATCGTGGTGGTTCTGTCGGCTGACGAGGCCGACAGGGCTGTGGATTACCTGCTTTCGCAACCCATACTGGGCGTTGACACCGAGACACGCCCCGCTTTCAAGAAGGGAGTACACCACACGGTGTCGCTCCTTCAGGTGTCTTCCCACGACGTGTGCTTCCTCTTCAGACTGAAGCACACCGGGATGTGTTCGTCTATAATACACCTTTTGGAGGACAAAACCGTGCCCAAGGTGGGGCTTTCGCTGCATGACGACCTGCTTATGCTGCATCATGTGGCCGCTTTCACGCCGGGTTTGTTCATCGATCTGCAACATCACGTGAGCGAAATAGGCGTGGAAGACATGAGCCTGCAGAAGCTCTACGCCAACTTTTTCGGCAGGAAAATAAGCAAGGGGCAGCGGCTTACCAACTGGGACGCGGACATACTGACCGAGAAGCAGAAGCTATATGCGGCTACAGACGCGTGGACGTGCATAATGCTCTATGAGGAACTGCAGCGGCTGAAGACCACCGGCGACTACGAACTAATAACGGCAGAGGAGGAAAACGACCATGTTAAAGCAAATATATCTTAAGAAAGGCAAGGAGGAAAGCCTGCTCCGCTTCCACCCGTGGGTGTTTTCAGGAGCGATACAGCGCGCCGACGAAGGACTGGAAGAGGGCGACATCGTACGCGTACTTACAGCCAAGGGCGACTTTATAGCCGTGGGACACTATCAGATAGGTTCCATTGCGGTGCGCATACTGTCGTTTGACGACGAGGAGATAGACGGCCTGTTCTGGCGCAAGCGGCTGGAAAGTGCGCTCCAGATGCGCATTGCCATAGGCATAGCCGACAACAGGATGAACAACACCTACCGCCTTGTACACGGCGAAGGCGACCGTCTGCCCGGCCTTGTGGTCGATATTTACGGCCAGACTGCCGTGATGCAGGCTCACAGTGTGGGCATGCACGTTTGCAGGGAGACCATTGCCAGGGAACTGATGGCGGTTATGGACGGGCGGATAGCCAACGTGTTCTACAAAAGCGAGACAACCCTGCCCTTCAAGGCGGAACTCGGACAGGAAAACGGCTTCGTCTGCGGCGGAAGCAAGGACGACATAGCCATGGAAAACGGCCTGAAGTTCCATGTCGATTGGCTGAAAGGACAGAAGACAGGCTTCTTTGTTGACCAGCGGGAGAACCGTTCGCTGCTCGAAAAGTACGCACACGGGAGGCGCGTCCTCAACATGTTCTGCTACACGGGCGGCTTCTCTTTCTACGCAATGCGCGGAGGTGCGGAGCTGGTTCATTCGGTTGACAGTTCGGCCAAGGCCATCGAGCTGACCAAAGCCAACGTCGGGCTGAACTTTCCGGGCGACCCGCGGCACGAAGCCTACTGCGATGACGCCTTCAAATACCTCGACGGTGCCGGCTCATCCTACGACTTGATAATACTCGACCCGCCGGCTTTCGCCAAGCACCGGGCGGCTTTGAAGAATGCACTCAAGGGTTACACTCGTCTGAACGCCAAGGCTCTGGAGAAGATACAGCCGGGCGGCATACTCTTTACATTCTCTTGCAGCCAGGTAGTGACCAAGGACAACTTCCGCAACGCCGTGTTTACGGCTGCCACATTGGCCAAACGCAACGTGCGGATACTGCATCAGTTGCACCAACCGGCCGACCATCCCATAAATATCTACCATCCCGAAGGTGAATATCTCAAGGGACTGGTGCTGTATGTTGAGTAAGATATTGGGCGAAAACCGTGGGGCGGCAGCATGAAAAGCCACGGATTGCGCATCATTGAACTATGATTGGCATGATGGAAAAGACTGTTTCGGAATATATCAGCCGTCACAATATGCTCCGCAAGGAGAGCGGTTGTCTCGTGGCACTAAGCGGCGGAGCCGACAGTGTGGCGTTGTTGTTCGTGCTGAAACGGCTGGGCTACCGCATTGAAGCGGCTCACTGCAACTTCCGTCTGCGCGGCGGAGAGTCCGACAGGGACGAACTTTTCGTGCGCAACCTGTGCTCCCGCCTTGACATCCCCCTGCATCTGGCTCATTTCGACACCCGTTCCTATGCTGAATTGCACAAGGTCAGCATCGAAATGGCGGCGCGCGATTTGCGCTATTCCTACTTCATGCGGCTTTTGGACGACCTCGATTTGGACGTCGTCTGTGTGGCTCACCACCGCGAGGACAGTGTAGAGACCATGCTTATCAACCTTCTGCGGGGCACGGGCATACACGGTCTTTGTGGCATACGACCAATTAACGGACGGATAGTGCGGCCTCTGCTGTGCGTAAGTCGCAAGGACATTGAGAACTACTTGGTCGGTCTCGGACAGGACTACGTGACCGACAGCACAAATCTGGAGGCCGACGTGGTGAGAAACAAGATTCGCCTCAACATAATGCCGCAGCTTAGGGACATCAACCCGAGTGCCGACATGAGCATATTCGCCACTGCGGAGCGCATAAGCGAGGCGGTGAAGGTGTATGACAGAGCCATTGCCGACGGTGCGGAAGTCGTGGCGAAGTTTGGAAGAGACGGAGCAACGATCAGCGTGGCAAGGCTTTCGGAGCAAGTGTCGCCCGAAAGCATACTATATGACATACTGAAACGCTACGGATTTCAACCGCAAACAATAGCCCAAGTGTATGCCAATCTGTCAGCACCAACGGGAAAAACGTTTCAATCCGGCACACACGACTTGCTTTTCGACCGTGGAAACATACTCATAGAACGGCATTGGGATGCGCCAAAGCCCATGAAGATACCCATAGAGGGGCTTTTCCGCATAGACAACAAGACTTCTTTGAGGGTCGAAACGGTCAGTGCAGATGGTGGTTTCAAGCCAAGCCGTTCGCCAATGGCGGCCACATTGGACATGAAAGAAGTGAAGTTTCCGCTCACGCTGCGCCCTTACGCCACCGGCGACAGGTTTGTTCCGTTCGGCATGAAGGGCTTTAAGCTCGTCAGTGACTACCTTACCGACCGCAAAAAGACTCTGTTTGAAAAGCGCAAACAGATGGTTGTGGCCGACGCAAACGGCAATATTCTATGGTTGATTGGCGAAAGAACGGACAACAGATTCCGCATTTCTGAAACCACAACACAGGTTCTCAAACTCTCTTTCGCCGAGGTTGAGGAATAAAAAACAACAGTTTTGAGCCGCAAAAACGGTTCAAGGCACTCACATACCGCGTGCCTTGAACACCCTTTCCTTGGCTTCATTAATCTCCTGGAACTTCTTTTCGGCAGCCTTACGGATGTCTTCTCCGAGCGTAGCCACACGGTCTGGATGGTGCTGGAGGGCGAGACGGCGGTAGGCACGGCGCACTTCGTCGTCGGAGGCGGACGGCGAAACTCCCAAAACCTTATAGGCATCGTCAAGAGAGTCGCCTTTCAGATTGAGCATAGAGTCTATATCCGCACGTGAAAGTCCCATCCATAAGGCGCAATCGGCCAGGGCGTTGACCTCCTCCTGCGGCACTGCACCGTCGGCTTGGGCTATTATGACGAGCAGGTTGAGCAGTTGAAGTCGTTGGGAGTAGTCAAGGTTGGCTGAAATCTGTGCGCAGCAGTCCCTAACAGTGGTCTTGAAGGCGTAAGGACCTTGCCTTTTCTGCTCGTCAAACAGGCGTTTCAGTATGTCTTCGCCTTGAGCTACGGCTCCTTCTCCGAAGTTCTGGCGAAGGAAACGGCGCACTATCTCCATCTCGGAGTGCATCACACGACCGTCGGCCTTGATGATATACGATGCAAGTACGAGCAGTGCGAACAGGAAACTGTTGCGCTGTCCTTCGTAGGGCGGATTCTCGTCGCGTCCGCCAGCGTAGTTGAACGTTCCGGAGTTGGCCTCTGTGTTGACGGAATCAATGCCGTAGTCAAACAAAGCCCCTATGGCTATGCCCGCCAAAGCGCCAAGCGGCCCTCCGGTAATCCATCCGAGAAAGCCTCCAATCCATTTGCCTGCTGCCATGTTTTTCAGCGTTTATGTGTTGTGAATGTATGCTTATGACACGGCAAACACCGTGCCGATAAGCGTAAAGCTACTGTTTATAATGCGTAACGAGGTGGTTTCTATTTTATGTCTTGCCGTAAGTTGTTGCGTATCTTGTCGAGATACGCTCTCATTGCCTTTGAGTCCTTATTGTCAATGATGCCTATCAGCTCGCGCAACTGCTCGTCTATGCGTCTCACTTGGTCGCCCGTGTAGGGGTTGAAGAGTATTTCCTGAAGCAGATAGTCGTCTTCGCCGAGCACTCCTTTGGCTATCTGCATGTGGCGTTTGAACGTTGTACCGGGCGCATCTTGATGCTTCATCACCGCCGCAAACACGAATGTGCTCACGAAAGGTATGCTCAGCGAGTAGGCAACGGTGCGGTCGTGCTCGTCAAACGTATATTCATAGATGTTCAAACCAAGCTGATGATACAGGTCTTTGAAGAAGATACGTCCCATATAGTCACCTTCGTTTATTATAATGGCGTTCTCTTCGCTGAGCTGATTGAGGTTTGCGAAGGTGGGACCGAACATAGGATGGGTGCTGACGTATGGATGTCCGCACTGCATATAGTAGTCTTTCAACCCGGTTTTCACCGAGGCAATGTCGCTCACGATGCAGTCTGACGGCAAGAACGGCATTATCTCCTTAAACGCGGAGATGGTGTATTTCACCGTAACGGCATTGATTACAAGTTCGGGCTTGAACTCTTTCACCTCGTCAAGCGTGGTCATACGCTGACAATTATACGTAAACCGCATACGCTTAGCGTCCTTTTCGTATACGGCAGTCTCGTGGTTAAAACTCAGCAAGTCAAGGAAAAAACTCCCCATCTTGCCTGCTCCCATCACTAAAATCCTCATCTTTTCAGTCGTTTTTCCTGTGTTTCGTGGGTTTAGACCTTGCGCTAATCGTCCATATTCTTTGCGCTAAAGGCCTAAACTCGGCGTTGCGCACCAGCGAAGTCAGCGGCTTCGCTGGCGCAACACGCTTTATTTGTTGATAATTTCCATCTGTTGGCGCACTGATTCTTCGTGGATATTCTCAAACACCTTGGCCACAAACTCAGCGTCCATGCCGCAGAGAGCACCTTGGGCACCGCGCTTTTCAAGTATTTCGTTGTAGCGTGCGGCCTGCAAAATGGTCATGTTGTGCTCCTTTTTGTACTGACCTATCTCACGGCAAACGCGCATACGCTTGGCGAGAAGCTCCATGAGCTGGTTGTCAAGTTCGTCAATCTGACTGCGCAACTGGTTTATTCCTTCGGTGGAATACGACTCGCTGCGCACCACAAGCAGACCGAGTATGTAGTCCAGAACGTCGGGTGTCACCTGCTGTTTGGCGTCGCTCCAAGCCTTGTCCGGGTCGCAGTGGCTCTCAACTATCAGTCCTTCAAAGCCCAAGTCCATGGCCTGTTGGCACAGAGGGGCAATCAGTTCGCGCCGACCGCCGATATGGCTCGGGTCACAGATGATGGGAAGGTCGGGAATACGGCGGTGCAGCTCGATAGGTATCTGCCACATGGGCAGGTTGCGGTAGATTTTCTTGTCGTAACTGGAGAAACCACGGTGGATAGCGCCCAATCGCTTGATACCAGCCTGATTGATACGCTCCAAAGCTCCTACCCACAGTTCAAGATCCGGGTTGACTGGGTTCTTCACAAACACGGGTACGTCAACGCCACGCAGCGAGTCGGCCAATGCCTGCATGGCAAATGGGTTGGCAGATGTGCGTGCTCCGACCCACAGGATGTCTATTCCGTACTTCAAAGCCAGTTCCACGTGCTCGGGAGTGGCCACTTCGGTTGCCACAAGCATACCTGTTTCTTCGCGCACTTGCTTCATCCACGGCAGCGCAGCCTCGCCGTTGCCCTCGAAACCGCCCGGTTTGGTGCGCGGTTTCCACACTCCTGCGCGGAACATGTGGCAGCCTTTACCGGCCAGTTGGCGCGCTGTTGCCATCACTTGTTCCTCTGTTTCGGCCGAACACGGGCCTGCTATGACGAAAGGACGTTCGTTGTCACTCGGTAGGTTAAGGGGTTGCAGTTCTAATTCCATTTCCATATCGTTGCTATTTTTATGATTTCACGTTGTTATAGGTGTGACTTCACGTTGTTATATATATGATTCTACATTATTATATATGTCTGTTGAATGTCGTTAGTATGCCGTTCCAAGGACTTTACTCCCTGTCATTTCCAGCCTCCTACTTCGGTTATTCGGTCGAGAGCAAGCCGGAGCTTGTCTTCTTTTGCGCACAGCGATATGCGTATGTACCGCTTTCCGTTTGAGCCAAAGATGAATCCGGGGGTGATAAACACGCGAGCTTCGTGCAGCACACGTTCGGTCAGTTCCTCCGCATCGGCGTATTTATCGGGTATACTGCCCCAAAGGAACATTCCGACTTGGCTCTTGTCGTACTTGCAACCGAGTTCTTCCATGATGCTTTCGGCATACTTCCGACGTGCAAGATAGGTGTCTATGTTGGCCGTATGGTGCCATTCGTCAGTGTTGTTGTAGGCTTCGGCCGCCGCAAGTTGTATTCCACGGAACGTACCGCTATCGATGTTGCTCTTTACTTTGAGTATCCAGCTTATGAACTCGGCGTTTGACGCACACATACCGATGCGCCAGCCCGGCATATTGTGACTTTTCGACATCGAATTGAACTCGATGCAGCAGTCTTTCGCACCAGGCACTTGGAGCAACGACAACGGACGCTCGTTGAGAATGAGCGAGTAAGGATTGTCATTGACCACAACTATGCCGTGGCGACGGGCGAAATCCACGAGTTTTTCGTAGGTTTCCATACGTGCGTCTCCCCCTGTCGGCATGTTTGGATAGTTGGTCCACATCAGTTTCACGCGGCTCAGGTCCATCTGTTCCAGTTCGTTGAAGTCGGGTTGCCAACCGTTGTTGCCGTCAAGGTTGTAGTTCACCACCTTTGCACCGAGTATTTTGCTTAGCGAAGTGTAGGTTGGATAGCCGGGATTGGGCACAAGCACCTCGTCGCCGGGGTTGACAAAGGCCAGAGTGACGTGGAGTATACCCTCCTTGGAGCCTATCAGCGGTTGGATTTCCGTGCGGTAGTCGAGGTCAACGCCATACCAACGCTTGTAGAATCCCGCCATTGCCTTGCGCAGTTCGGGTGTTCCCACTGTGGGTTGATAGCCGTGAGCGTCCGGTTGGCGCGCCACTTCACACAGCTTCTCCACCGTTTCCGGCGACGGAGGCATGTCGGGACTGCCTATGGCAAGGCTGATTATGTCGCGTCCCTCAGCATTCAGCTGCGCCACTTCCTTCAGTTTGCGACTGAAATAGTATTCACTCACCAGTGCCAGGCGGTCGGCCGGCTGTATGCCTTTATGCTGTTTGTTTTCCATTAGTGTATTCTCCAAGTATCTTCAGTTCCTTTGTCAGTGGCATTATAGCGTCGATGCTCTGTCGGTAGCGCGTAATGTTGTCGTAAGTAACATCCACATAAAACATGTATTCCCACTCGTGTCCGATGACGGGAAGCGACTGTATCTTTGTCAGGTTTATGCGGTAGAACGACAGAATGCTAAGCACCTGCGAGAGCGAACCTTCCTCGTGGGGAAGCGAAAACACCAGACTCGACTTGTCGGTGTTCTCCATATTGCGTAAGAAATCGGCCTTGCGAGGGTCGCACACCACGAGAAAGCGGGTGTAGTTGTGCTTGTTGTCCTCTATATGGTCCTCAAGTATCTTCAGTCCATAGAGCTTTGCGGCAGCGGAACTGCATATTGCAGCCCATCCCTTGAGTCCCTTTTCGGCTATCATCTGCGCCGCTCCCGCTGTGTCTTCAGCCTCCACCGCCTTGATGCCCGTGTGCTTTGCGAGGAAATCACGGCACTGCATGAGAGCCACGGGATGGGAATGAACCTCGGAAACGGTGTCCCAGTCGTCGTCAGGCAGACAGCAGATGCAGTGCGAGATGTGTAGTTTGTGCTCGCCGACGACCGTTGTGCCCGAAGCGCGCAGCAGTTCGTAGTTGTGGAGCAGGCTTCCCGCGATGGTGTTCTCTATGGCTATCATCGCTATCATGGTGGGATCCTGGCGTATGTTGGCGAAAACGTCCTCGAAAGTTGGACAGCACACTATCTGAAGTTGCTCCCCTTCGAAGTATTGGTGGGCGGCTATGTCGTGGAAACAGCCCGTCATGCCTTGTATGGCTATTCGTTTCATGCTTGTTCTGTTGTCTCTTTGTCAATCGTATCTTACGGAAAATCCCGCCTCATGTGGTTATGAAGCGGGATTTTGAACGTAGATATTTAATGTCTAAACTATCTGTCTCATAAGTTGAACTCTACACGCAACTTCCCGCTTCGCACTGCCATGCAAAGTAAAAATAGAAGCTGTAAAAGTAAGAGTTGCTACTTGTCATATTCTTGTCTTCTTGTTTTATATGTTTGCAAAAGTACGCTTTTTGGTTGAAATGTGCAAGCAAAAGCGATAAATTTATTCGTTTTGTCATGCAAAAGGCGGCAAACCGGCTCACGGCAACCGTCGGGTTTCGTCAGCCGGGCGGCCTCGCGCGCGTATATAAAAAGAGGTGGACGGGTTCCATACCTGTCCACCTCCATTCCTTAAAGCGCACGCTTTCCGCTGTTCTTCCGCGTCTTTATGGTCTTGTCCAGTGCCTTTGCGGTCTTGCTGTGCGCAAGTTGCGCCGTTATTTTGCGTAGGCCACGCTTCGTGTTTCGCGGATTACGGTTATCTTAACCTGACCCGGATAGGTCATTTCGTTCTGTATCTTGTTGGCTATCTCGCTCGACAGTGCCTCGCTTTCGTTGTCGTCCATCTTGTCGGCACCGACAATTACGCGCAGCTCGCGGCCGGCCTGTATGGCGTAGGTCTTGGTCACGCCGGGATAACTCATGGCTATGGCCTCAAGGTCGTTCAGCCTCTTGATGTAAGCCTCCACTATTTCCCTGCGCGCACCCGGCCTTGCACCGCTGATGGCGTCGCACACCTGCACAATCGGAGCGAGCAGTGTGTTCATCTCGCACTCGTCGT
>CAVHML010000021.1:12183-19547 GCA_963636905.1 bacterium | reverse complement strand
GATTTGCGGCAATTGCACGGCAAGGGGCTTTCAAAAAGTATTCTATCGTTGCACAGGTCGGAAAAAAGCAGTAACTTTGGGCGCAGAAAACAGGCATAAAGCCGTCAGAACGGCCGCAAATGGCCTTAGAAGCGAAGATACCCCGAAAGGGCAAGGCTGACACAAAGGCCGACGACACTGGCGAGTCATGCACGGAAGGCGGCAGAACGAACTCCGCCGCCGCACTAATATAATAAGGTATGACGGGGTGTGCCAAACTCCGGAACCCGACTTAAAAAGAACAAATGGACCAGACATTAGACCAGGACAGAATTATCAAAATCAACATCGAGGAGGAAATGAAGTCGTCGTACATCGACTACTCCATGTCAGTTATCGTGGCAAGAGCCCTACCCGATGTGCGTGACGGATTCAAGCCGGTACACCGCCGTATATTGTACGGTATGATGGGTATCGGAAACACAAGTGACAAACCATACAAGAAGTGCGCCCGCGTGGTTGGAGAGGTGCTCGGTAAGTACCATCCCCACGGTGACAGTTCCGTATATGGGGCTTTGGTGCGCATGGCGCAAGACTGGAACATGCGCTACACGCTTGTTGACGGTCAGGGAAACTTTGGTTCGGTTGACGGTGACTCGCCTGCCGCCATGCGTTACACAGAGTGCCGCCTGTCCAAAATGGGCGAGCACATCATGGACGACCTCAAGAAGGACACCGTGGACATGGTGAACAACTTCGACGACTCGCTTCAGGAGCCGTCGGTGATGCCCACCAAGATACCTAATCTGCTGGTGAACGGTGGCAACGGTATTGCCGTGGGTATGGCCACAAACATACCTACGCACAATCTCTGCGAAGTGATTGACGGCTGCTGCGCCTATATAGACAATCCCGACATAGACACCGACGGACTGATGGAGCACATCAAGGCTCCCGACTTCCCAACAGGTGCATATATATATGGTATACAGGGAGTGCGCGACGCCTACGAGACAGGTCGCGGCCGCATTGTGATGCGCGCCAAGGCCGAGATAGAGAGCGGCGACACGCACGACAAGATTGTGGTGACGGAGATTCCCTATGGTGTGAACAAGGCCGACCTGGTGAAATACATAGCCGACCTCGCCACAGAAAAGAAGATTGAGGGCATCAGCAACGTCAACGACGAGTCGGGCCGACAGGGCATGCGCATCGTGGTGGACGTGAAGCGCGAGGCCAACGCCAACGTGATTCTCAACAAGTTGTTCAAGATGACGGCTCTGCAAAGCTCGTTCTCTGTGAACTGCATCGCGCTGGTGAAAGGACGCCCACGCTTGCTCTCGCTCAAAGACTGCGTGCGCTACTTCGTTGAACACCGTCACGACGTGACCATACGCCGCACGAAATTCGACCTGAAGAAGGCGCAGGACCGCGCACACATACTCGAAGCTCTCATCGTGGCTTGCGACAATATAGACGAGGTGGTACACATCATCCGTGCGTCGAAGACTCCGCAGGAGGCCGTGAACAACCTCATGGAGCGTTTCAACTTCGACGAGATTCAGGCTCGCGCCATCGTGGACATGCGTCTGCGTCAGTTGACCGGTCTGCAAATGGACCAGTTGCACCAGGAGTTTGAGGAGTTGGAGAAGTTGATA
Organism: bacterium; assembly: GCA_963636905.1. GTDB lineage: Bacteria > Bacteroidota > Bacteroidia > Bacteroidales > Bacteroidaceae > Prevotella. Next base: position 17,910 of record CAVHML010000021.1, on the reverse strand, counting down.
GCCCACTTGCAGGCTATACTCGACGACCCCGAACTGTGCAAGAAGGTGATGAAAGAAGAGCTGCAGGAGGTTAAGGAAAAGTACGGCGATGTGCGCCGCACGGAGATAAAGTATTCGAGCGAAGAGTTCAACGCCGAAGACTTCTATCCCAACGACCCTGTGGTCATAACCGTAAGCCATTTGGGATATATCAAGCGCACCGCACTGTCGGAGTTCCGCGAGCAAAGCCGTGGCGGAGTGGGAAGCAAGGGAGCAAACACCCGCGAAGAGGACTTCACGGAGTATATCTATCCAGCAACGATGCACAACACGCTGCTCTTCTTCACCCAGAAAGGACGCTGCTACTGGCTGAAGTGCTACGAAATACCCGAAGGCAACAAGAGTTCAAAGGGCAGAGCCATACAAAACCTGCTCAACATCGAACCCGACGATGCCATCAATGCTGTGCTGCGCATAAGCAAATTCAATGACGAAGAGTTCCTCAAGAGCCACTACGTCATGTTCGCCACCAAGAACGGCACCATCAAGAAGACGTGCCTGGAGGCTTACAGTCGCCCAAGGGCAAACGGCGTGATAGCTATCAACATCGTTGACGACGACAGGGTGATAGGCGTTCGCCTCACCAACGGCAACAACGAGATTGTACTGGCCAACCGCAACGGACGCGCCATACGTTTCAACGAAAACGAAGTGCGTGTGATGGGACGCGTCTCAACCGGTGTGCGCGGTATGCGCCTTGACGGCGGCGACGACGAACTTGTCGGCATGGTTTGCGTGAACGACCCGCAGAAGGAAACCATCATGGTGGTGAGCGAAAACGGCTACGGCAAGCGCAGCGATGTGGAGGACTACCGCAAGACAGCGCGTGGAGCCAAGGGTGTAAAGACGCTCGGCATCACCGAAAAGACCGGACGACTCGTGGCCATAAAGGTGGTGACAGACGAGAACGACCTGATGATTATCAACAAGAGCGGCATACTCATTCGCATGAAGGTGGCCGACGTTCGTGTCATGGGACGCGCCACACAGGGTGTGCGTCTGATAAACCTCACAAAGAAGAACGACACCATCGCCAGCGTATGCAAGGTGATGAGCGCAACAGATGAGGAAGTGGCAGAGATGGAAAGTCAGGAAGAGTTTGAGGAAACGGCTGAAAGGATGAATTCTGACCTCGCTTCGACCAACGGTGAAGCGCAGGACGTCGCAAAGGAAACGCCCGATAACGACACTACGGAAATCGTAGAGACCGACAACGAGTAAGTCCTCACGGCAAACAAGAGAACAGAAAAACGACTAAATATCAAACCAATATTAGTATAGATATGAGAAAAGCAATGATGATGGCAGCAATGGCCGCATTAGCCACATCTGCCTTTGGTCAGACAGCCGAGGAAGAAGCTGCAAAGTGGAACAAGGAATGTCAGAACCAGTATCAGATTTATGTGGAGAATTCCACCATCGAAGTGGCCAACGTCACGAAGAAAGAGAAGACTCCGTTTGACACTTTGGCCATGTATAAGGCCGGTGTGGCTGCCCTAAAGGCTGCCATGGAATGTGACAACTACGACGCTCAGCCCAATGAAAAGGGCAAGGTGAAGCTGCGCCACCGCAAGGACAACCAGGTAAAGGGGCAGCAGCTGCGCATCGTATGTCTGCAAGCAGGACAATATTTCAACAACAAAAAGGACATGCCCTCTACGCTTGAGGCGTTCAAGCTGTACGTTGACTCTCACGAATCGCCGTTATTTACCGGTATAGACATGTCGAAAGACCAGTATATATCGCAGTTCGCCTACTATACGGGACTTGTCGGCTACCAGCTGAAGGACTATGCCACGGCCATAAAGTATGCCCAGCGGTGCAAGGAGTGTGCTGACAACGACATCAACCTCAACCCTGACAACGCCCAGTTGAAGGATGAGGCGGAGAAACTGAAGGCCGACGCCGACGAAATACTGCTGTTTGCCAAGCGGGAAAACTGCAAGACTGCTGCCGACTCGGCTGCTTTCATCGCTGACCTGATGGCTCTGCACAAGGCAAAGCCGCAGGAAAGCAAATATTTCAATATGCTTTTGACCTACTACAACGAGCATCCGGCTGAAAAACAGGCGTGGATCAACGAAGAAGTGACGCTCGTTCCCGACAACAAGATGGCCTGGGCCATCAAGGGAGAGACGGAAATGAGAGCCGATAAGTGGGATGACGCAATCGCTTCGTACAAGAAAGCTCTGGAAATAGACCCGAATTTCACCGCTGTGGTGTTCAATGTCGGCACGAGTCTCAACTCCAAAGCAATCGTAGTCAAGGACCAATTGTCGGACAAGAAGACGGGTAAGCTCACTACAGCCAACGCCGACAAGGTGAAAGCGATACTTGAAGAGGCCAAAACTTACCTGCTCAAGGCTCAGGAACTCGACCCCGAACGCAAGGCAGTCAACTGGGCTTACGCTCTGTATCAGGTATATTACTCGCTTGGCGACAAGGTTAAGTCGGCTGAATACGAGAAGCTGCTCAACCAATAAGGCGGACCTGACAAACAAGGGAGGGACGGTAACGGACAAAAACCACTGTCCCTCCCTTTTCAAACAATCCAATTCAAAGCATGAAGAAGCCGATTCTTATAACGCTTCTCTTACTATTGACAGCACCGTGCCTGTATGCCCAACGCAAAGAGCTTTCACAGGCACGGTCTTACATTAAGAGTGGCAAGGACTACGACAAGGCCGAGAAGCTCATGGCCGACATTGTGGCCAAGGATTCCGTCGGGCGGCAGAACCCGAAGGTGTATCTGATGTGGCACCAGGCGGTGCTGCGCCAGTATGAGCAGGGCAACGAGAAGCTGTATCTCAAGCAGAACTATGACACGGCACTCATATTCAATCTCACCAAGCGGATGTTCTCCATTCTTGAATCGCTCGACAGCATCGATGCTCTGCCGCAAAAGAACGGCAAGGTAAAGCCGAAATACAGGCGCAAGCATGCGGAACTGCTCAACAAACTGCGTCCTAACCTTTACTTCGGCGGCACTTTCCACACGCGGAAAAAGGATTACGCTACGGCATACACTTTCTTCGACACATACATCGACTGCACCAAGCAACCTCTGTTCACGGGTTACAACTACGAACAGACCGACACCACTCTGAAAAAGGCCGCCTACTGGGCTACATACTGCGGAGCCAAGATCAACAACCCCACGCTCACGCTACAATATGCCGACATGGCACGCCAAGATACGGCCAAGTTGCAGTTTCTGCTCATGTATATAGCCGAGGCGTACAGTACGGCCAAGAACGACACAGCGTGGCTCGCCACTCTGAAAGAGGGCTTTTCAAAGTTTCCAAAGGCGGAATATTTCTTCATCCACCTCACCGACTATCACAACGCCCACGGCAATGCAGACAAGGCTTTGCAGTTGGCTAACGAGGCTTTGGCAACCGATTCCACAAGCCTTCTGTTCCTCTTCGCTAAGTCAACGGCACTGCTCAACCTCGGCCGCTACGACGAGTGCATCGCCACAACCGACACTCTGATTAGCCTCAACGATACCATTCCCGACGCCTACTACAACGCCGGCATGGCCTATATGAACAAGATTTTGGCGGCGGAGGAGGCTTCTAACGCCCGCAAACAGAAGAAAAGCATCATGGCACTGTACAGCAAGGCTCTGCCATACATGGAGAAATGCCGTGCGCTTGCCCCCGACGACAAGCAGAAATGGGCTCCTGCGCTCTACAAAATCTATCTCAATCTGAACCGTGGCAAGCAGTTTGAGGAGATAGACAAGCTGCTCAACAACAAATAGTCCATGGACTGCACTGTCGAAGTCCACCCTTTTGAGCCGTTTCTGCCCGCCGGAGCCAGGCTGTTGATGCTCGGCACGTTTCCACCGGCACGGAAACGGTGGTGCATGGACTTCTATTATCCCAACTATCAGAACGATATGTGGCGCATATTCGGCCTCTGTTTCTTCGGAGACAAGGGCCGTTTCACCATAGAAACCGAAAAGCGGTTCGACCTACAGACCATCATACTGTTCCTGACCGCCAGGAAAATAGCCATGTTCGACACAGCCGTGAAGGTAAGGCGCACAAAGAACACCGCATCCGACAAGGATTTGGAAATCATAGAGCCTACTGACCTCGACGGGATGCTGGCTTCGCTGCCGCAATGCCGCATGGTCATAACCGCCGGGCAACTGGCCACCACCCTGTTCTGCCGCCATTACGGCATCGAAGAGCCAAGAGTGGGCAGCTTCACCGTCTTCACGTTCCGCGAGAGGCAGCTCCGGCTGTACCGTATGCCAAGCTCTTCGCGTGCCTACCCGATGAGTGTGGAGCGCAAGGCCGAATACTATCAGGAGGTATTCGGGCAGCTTTAGTTCCTGAAAACTATCATTTTCCATTCCCAAAAGTGTGCTTGACTTTTGCCCAACCCGGCAGATGGCATACGCAAACCGGCCAGTTAGTGCTCGTAAAGCGGCAGGTTAGCACCACTAAACCGCCGGGTTAGCATGCAAAAACCGCCTGTTGGCAATGTGTCAACAGGCGGTTTGGGATTTGATGCGGCGTGGTTGCCGTTGTGATACAGCTCCGTTCGCGTTATGAAGCGGCCACGGACAGACTGTCAGCAGCCGCTTCAATTGGAACTATTTGGCCACGTGCTTCTTTCCGTTCTGGATATACAGTCCCTTGGCGTTGCCGTTGAGGCGGAGACCGTTCACGCTGTACTTGGGAGCGTCGGCCTTTTCGGCCTCAACGCTGCCGATGCCTGTGTAAGAAGCGTCACGCACGTATATCAGACCCTTGGTAAGCAGTTCGGAAGTGTCCCACACCTGTGTGGCCGACGGACGCTCAGGCTCAATAGTCTTAAAGCCGGAACCGCTGACCGTGGCAGCACTAAGGTCGAACACGGAGAACGACTTGTCGTTGGCTATCGTTTCTGCCTCTGTGAGGTCGAGATTAAGCACAGCGTCGTTCACAATGAAGTTGCCAGTCACCTTTATTCTGTTGGCCACAGCCTTGGTTGCGTTCGACAACAATGCGGTTTCCACGATACCACCTGCGTTTACGGTACAGCCACCAGTGAGCTTGAGCACTTTGGCGTTTACTACCGTGTCTCCAGCAGCCACTGTTCCGCCACTTATAACCGTCACCTTCCCGGCCACAGTACCCTCTCCGCGTAGCGTAGCGTTGGCGTTTACGGTGACAGCCCCGGTACCAGAGTTAGTGCCATTGACCACGAGCGTACCCTTATTCACCTTGGTTGAACCCTTGAAAGTGTTGGTTCCGGTCAGTCGCCAGATGCCCGAGCCTTCCTTTACTATATAGGTATAGGCATCCTTTCCGGCCGAAGTCTTGTTGTCGATGGTGCCGTTGAAGGTCTCGTCCGTATTGGCTCCACCGATGTGCCATATCATCTGCGCATTGGTTGTGTTCTTCGACGATGCGCTAAGATACGTGCCCTTGTCGCCGCTAAGGCCGCCTATGTACTGCTCATCGTTGGTGTTCCAGCACACCAGGCGCGTGTTGCCCTTCAGGTAAATCTTGGTATTCGGCATGCCGCTGAAGCCCTTTTGGAACATAAGCTGCGAGCCGTCCTTGTCAGTACCTACACCGTTGGCCACGAGAGTGCCGTAGAATTTCGTCCAATCGCCCTCCAGATACTCGCGCACATACGGAACCTTGTACTCCAGCGTACCTGTTCCGGTCACGTTGTTGCGCAGAT
>CAVHML010000021.1:9839-11905 GCA_963636905.1 bacterium | reverse complement strand
ACCTTTCCTTCGCCTTCGATGCTACCGTTCATGGTCACTGTCGAAGCTTTCTCGATGTTGAACTCCGTGTCGCGATATATCTTGGCGTCGCGGTTGGTGGCGGTAGAAGCACCTGTGTAGTTCCACACTCCGCCGTCCCATATCCAGTTCTGGCCGTATTCCACCGAAGCTCCCAGCGCACTCTTCTCACCACCGTTCTTGAGAGTGGCGAAAGAGAACACACCGTCGTGCAGCACAGAGGCTCCCGTATATCCGTTTTCGGTCTCCACAGAGAGCTTGCCCGCACCTGTTTTGTTGAGCGAAGCCTTGCCGTCGAGCGATCCTTCGCCCGAGATGGTCACGTCAGCATCGGTGCGCACCACCACTGCCTCCTTCTCTACCGAACCTGTAAGCGTTATCGTAGAGTCGGCAACTGGGGCGATGAGCCAGTTGTTGTCGTCGCCCACAAAGTTGTCGCAGTCCACCATGTCCACCTGTTCGGGCTGCGTCTTGGTGTCCAGTTCGGCATATTCCGAATACGCCTCGCCCTTGTATGCACGCAGACGGAAGCTGTAGGCCGTTCCGGCGGTCAGTCCGCTGACGGTATAAGCCTCAGCGTCGGCATCTATGCGCGCCACTTCCTTATATTCGTCGCCATCTTTCTGCTCCAGAATGAGTCCGTCCTCACCCTCGGTATAGTTCGACCAGCCCAGAGTAATGGTCTTGTCGGTAGAGCCGGTGGTGGTGAGGAAGAGCGGAGTGCGCAGGAATACAGGGCGATTCTCCGTGGTCAGGCTGTTTATATAGTTCTCAATGTTGGCGTAACCGTTGGCCGCAATGACCATAGCGTCGTTCTTTGTGGGGTCGGTGCCGTTGGCTTTCTCCCACTCGTCGGGCATTCCGTCGCCGTCAGAGTCCACGGGTTTGTCAAACGACTTCACCTCCCATGATGTCGGAGCGCCGAAAGGCAACTGTTCTTCAGTGGACAGCAAAGCGCCCTCCTTGCCGAACGACTTGGCCTGATGCACCATATAGAAGTCGGCCATGTCGCGGTAAGGCAGGTTGGCACCCACGGTTGGCAGCAGGCTGTCCACGAGTTCTGTGGCTTTCCACGTCTTCAGAGCTGGATAGTTGAACGGTTCCTCGGCGAAGGTCGGGCCGCCTCCATACTCGCTGTGTGGTATTTCGTAGGGGTCAAAGATGCCGTTGCGGTTCTTGTCCTGCCAGTTGTCCTCGGCATAGATGTTGAAATCGCTGTTGCCGCTGGTTATGGCGTTGCCGCTACCCGACGGTCCGTTGATGAAAAGGTTGTTGGTTGCGTTCACCCACGACTTGCCCGACGAGTCGCCACCCATCAGCAAGCAGCCGCTGCTCCAGTTATATACGATGTTGTTCACATACTGCAAGCAGCCCTTCATCTTGTTGTTGCGAGTGCTGTTGTCGCAGTAGAAGTTGCGGTAGAGCGTGATTGAGTCGCTCTGCATCAGTCCTCCGGCCGAGTGGCTGAGCAGTCCCTGTCCCATAATACTGTTGGATATGGTGATGAGCTGTGGCGTTGTGCCCTTGCCGTCGGGGTTGATGGAGAACACCTCGTCGAGTCCCCACGAGAACGAGCAGTGGTCGAATATCATGCTCTTGCCGTTGGCTATTCCTGCGGCATCCTTTCCAGAGGAGCCACTGTGACCCATACGGAAGCGGATGTGGCGCACGATGATGTTGTCGGCACCCGAAAACGACACTCCGTCGCCATAGACGATGATGCCTTCGCCCGGGGCTGTCTGTCCTGCCACGTAGAGATTTTTGGAGAAAACGATGCGCGAATTGATTTTAATCACACCTGCCACATCGAAAATGACGATGCGGTTGGGCTGGCTGACGGCGTCGCGCAGAGAGCCGGTGCCGCTGTCGTTGAGGTTGGTCACGTGATAGACGCTTCCTGTGCGGCCTCCCGTAGCGAAGCGTCCCCACCCTTGCGCCTCCGGAAAGGCCAGTTGCTGGGCGGCAACGTTCAGGTTTGCGCCGGCGAGCACAGCTCCCAGCAGCAATAGTCTGGTAGTTTTGGTATTCATAATGTTTTGGTTTTTTAG
>CAVHML010000021.1:6674-9560 GCA_963636905.1 bacterium | reverse complement strand
TTGCATCCGTGGGCATCGAGCCACGAGCTTATGCCGTCGCGAATCTTTATGGTCACAGCCGGGTCTATGAAGTTGGCCGTACCCACTTCTATGGCCGTAGCTCCTGCCATAAGGAAGGCTATGGCATCCTCTGCGGTCATTATGCCGCCGAGCCCCACCACGGGAATGGACACCGCACGAGCCACCTGCCACACCATGCGCAGCGCAACTGGTTTTACGCAAGGGCCGCTCAGTCCGCCTGTGCCTATGCTGAGCAGCGGTTTGCGCTTCTCTATGTCCACGGCCATGCCCATGAGCGTGTTGATTAGCGACACGCTGTCGGCTCCTTCGGCCTCGCAGGCGCGGGCTATCTCGGTGATGTCGGTCACGTTGGGTGACAGTTTCACGATGAGAGTCTTGCTATAACTGCGGCGCACGGCCTTCACCACCGATGCTGCTCCTGTGCAGGTGACGCCAAACGCCATGCCGCCGTCCTTCACGTTGGGGCACGAGATGTTAAGCTCTATGGCCGGTATGCGGTCGAGTTCGTTGATGCGGGCGGCGCACTCGGCATAGTCTTCGGGCGACGAACCGCTCACGTTGACAATCATGTTGGTGTCTATGTCCTTTATCTGCGGATATATATGCTCGCAGAAATAGTCCACGCCCTTGTTCTGCAAGCCCACGCAGTTGAGCATTCCACCGGCGGTTTCGGCCATACGCGGATAGTCGTTGCCCTGGCGCGGATGTAGCGTAGTGCCTTTCACGATGATGCCTCCGATGCCGTCGAGGGGCATGAAGTCGGCAAATTCCAGTCCGTAGCCAAACGTTCCCGATGCGGTCATCACGGGATTTTTCAGGCTCAATCCTTTTATTTCTACATTCAGAGCTGCCATAGTAGTTGCTTAATGTTAAACACAGGTCCATCCTTGCACACACAGAGGTTGCCCTCCACGGTCTTTTCCACACAGCAGAGGCAAGCGCCAAGTCCGCAGGCCATCATGTTTTCGAGCGAAACCTCGCAGTCGGTGCCGGTCTTTGCGGCATACCGCGCCACTGCCACCATCATCGGCTTGGGGCCGCAGGTGACTATACGGTCGAAATGCTCATGGTTCAGTATGGAATGGTTGGTGACAAAGCCCTGCTCTCCGGCCGTTCCGTCTTCAGTAGTAATGTACACGCGCCCGTACTTATTAAACAAGTCGAGCTGAAGCAGGTCGCCTGCGCTGCGCGCACCGAGCAGGAACGTAGGCTCCATACCGCAGCTTTTCATCGCAGCTCCCATATACAGGAGCGGCGCAACGCCTACTCCACCGCCCACAAGCAGCAGACGCTCTGAGGCGGAGCCGGGCATGGTGAAACCGTTGCCAAGGGGCAGCACGCAGTTGAGCTTCTGTCCGAGGGCGAGCTTGGCCAACTGGCGTGTGCCGTCGCCCACAAGTGCCACGAGCAGCCACAATTCATTGGCCACGTAGTCTACAAAATGGATGGATATGGGGCGGCGCAGAAATGTAGTTCCAGAGCCGTCTATGCGCACTTCAACGAACTGTCCGGGCTTCATTTCCGGCAGCGGACTGCTGTCAGTGAGCCGCAACAGCACGTGCTTGTCGCTGACTTTCTCCACCGATTTCACCGTCAGGTCGAGGATAAACTTCTTCATTTTTCTACTCCGATATTGCATTGCAAAGGTACAAATAATCGGGTACAGAAGCACAACTCGCGGCGGCAAAAATGCAAACCGCCCGTTTGCGAACCCTAAACCGGGCATTTAGCTACCGTAAACGGTGCATTTAGCACCCGTAAACGGGCGGTTTACGCACAACAAACGCACCGTTTGCTGACGGCAACCCGGCGGTTTGCGGAACAAAGGTCAACGGTATTCAGACGGTTTCACGCCATATTTGGCCTTGAAACACTTGGTGAAATAGCTCGGAGAGGCAAAGCCTGTCAGCGCAGCCACCTCGTTTACGGACAGCCGCCCCTCCCTCAGCAGCTCGGAAGCGCGCCGCAGACGGACGTTGCGGATAAATGTAACGGGCGTGTCGGCGGTGATTGCGGTGATTTTCTTGTACAGTCCCGTGCGCTCCATGCACAAATCGGCGGCCAACTGCTCCACTCCATAGTCGCATTGCGCCATGTGTTCCTCCACGAGGCGGGTGCATTGTGCGAGCAAGGCCGGCAGCTTCTCCTCGTGCGGCGGCTCCTGTTCGCCAGCAACTGCCTCGCCCTGCGTCCGCATCCTGCGTGCCCTGAAGAAGAAAAAGACCGCCAAGGCGCAGAAAAGCATTGCGGTTGCCACTGCCAGCCACACCCATCCTTGCTTCCACCAAGGTTCTTGGGCGGTGAAAAACAGGCCGAGATAGGGCGAAACGTATATCACTCCGTTGCCGTAAGTGCCCAGCCAGATGCCGCCGTCAGCGTCACGGCACACCGTATTGATGCCCGTTACCAGCGACGTGCCGTCGGGTAAGCTGAGGCGAGTCACCTCCTTTGGTGCGTCGCCATGCCTGAAATCGAACATCAGATAGCCCCGCTGGCTGCTCACAAGAGCCTGGTTGTCGGTAGGAACGTTGAGCGTATGCAGGATGTAAGGGCAGGAAAATATGCGGCGGTAGGTGCGCTTCACGGGGTCAAAGCGCAGCAGTATAGACCGGCGGTTGTCTGTTCTTATTTGGTAGAACGTGCCGCCGGGAGCCTTTACCGCAAGCGATGTCTTGCCGTAGTGGCTCGCTTCCGCCTCACTGTAGGCCGCGAGAGTGTATTGAAACCGCCCGGTGGTGGCGTCGAACACGCCCACAATGCCCTTGGAATGGAACGTGTAAACCATTCCGTCTGCTGCGTCCATGTCCTGCAATGCGCCCCATTCCGCCTTGCATTTCACCTGAAAACTGTCGTCAACCCGGCTCA
>CAVHML010000021.1:0-6515 GCA_963636905.1 bacterium | reverse complement strand
AACGGGAATATGCCTGTACGGTTGCGCATCAGGGACGTTTGCCTGTTACGACCGCCCTGCGCAGTCGTGGCAAATGCCCTTAACCACATAGTTGGCGGTGGTCATTTCGTAGCCGACGGGCAGGGATACGGGCGGAATGTGTATGTCTTCGAGACAGAAAGTGCGGTGGCAACGCTCGCAAAAGAAGTGTACGTGCATATCGTCGTCGCCCGTTTCCGAGTTGCTACGGCACAATTCGTAGCGCACGCCTTCGCCTCCGTCTTCTATCGCATGCACGAGATGGTGCTCGCGAAAGAGCGTCAGGGCACGGAAAATGCCCGACTTGTCGATGGTAATTATCCTGCGTTCCAGTTCGCTAAGCGACAGTGGACGCTCCTCCTTGGCCAGTATCTTGACCACAACAATGCGGTTGGCCGTCGGCTTTATGCCGTGGCGCAGCAACAGGTCGGCGCTTTCGCTCTCGTTCATGCCCGTGTCAGTTTGTATGGATGGGGTGTCCTGCTCAGGAACTTGCCGTTATGCTTACGGGGTATTGCCGTTATGCTTACGAAAATTGGCGCAAGCATAACGGCAAACGCCCACTCTACTTCAGATAGTCTTCGAAATACTGCGTGATGCGCTCGTGCAGGTGCACGCTCTTGTGGCCTCTCATGTTGTGTTCCTCGCCCGGATAGACGAAGAAGTCGGGCTGAGTGCCGGCCTCAGTGCACGCATTGATGAACTGAAGGGCGTTTTGAGGCACAACAACGGGGTCGTTCATGCCGATTATTATCTGCAACTTGCCCTTCAGGTCCTTTGCCTTGTTCAGCAGACTGGTCTGCTCGTAGCCCTCGGGGTTGGCTTCCGGAGTGTCCATATAGCGTTCGCCGTACATCACTTCATACCATTTCCAGTCGATGACAGGGCCTCCTGCCACTCCTACCTTGAACACGTCGGGGTAGTTAGTCATCAGGGAAATGGTCATAAAGCCGCCGTAGCTCCATCCGTGAACGCCCATCCTTGTGGTGTCAACGTAAGGCAGGGTCTTCAGATAGGCCACTCCCTGCATCTGGTCCTTCATTTCTTCCTGTCCCAAGTGGCGGAATGTGGCCTGCTCAAACTCCAGTCCGCGCTCGCTGGAGCCACGGTTGTCGATGATAAACAGCAGATAGCCTTTCTGCGCCATGTAGGTCTCCCAAGAGCGGCTGGCGTAGTGCCAACGTGAATCGACGTTCCGCGTGCCGGGACCGCCATAGACATAAACGACAGTGGGGTATTTCTTGTTCGGGTCAAAGCCGATGGGCTTCACCATACGGTAATACAGGTCGGTTGTCCCGTCGGCTGCCTTGAGCTTACCGCACGAGAACTCCGGCACATTGTAGCCTTTCCACGGGTCGGGAGCGGTAAGCAGCCGTGTGGACTTGGCCGTCTTGGTGTCGGTAAGGTCTATGTTGCGCGGCACATCCGGCTCGCTATAGTGGTCGAACACGTATGCGCCCGACTCGGAAATGATATCGGTGTGGTGGCCTGAAGCCGCATAGTAGGCGGCGTGCATACCCTTGCCATTGTCAAGTGGCGTTCTTTTGCCCGTTGAAAGGTTCACTGCGTACAGGTTGTTCTGTATCGGGCTGGCCTCGGTTGACAGGATAACGGCGCTCTTCGTGCGCTTGTTGAAGCCAATCAGGTCGAGTACCACCCACTTGCCGGACGTTACTTGCTTCAGGAGCTTGCCGTTGGTGTCATAAAGGTAAAGGTGGTTGTAGCCGTCGCGCTCGCTTTGCATAAGGAACTTGCTGCTGTCCCAGGGCAGGAAGGTCAGTTGCGCTGCGTCGTGAGTGTATTTGTCGTTGTGCTCGTGCACCAGTGTGCGCAGTTTGTCGCCCGTCACAGCGTCGTAGGCCGACAGGTAGCTGTCTGTCTGGTCGCGGTTGAGGTCGGTCATATACACCGTCTTCGAGTCGGGACTCCACGTGATGTTGAAGAAATAGCGGTCGGTGGGGTCACCAGCCTTTAGGTATATGGTCTTGCCTGTGGCCAGATCGTACACGCCGACGGTCACCTTGTGGCTCGTCATGCCCGCCATAGGATATTTGTCAGGCTCGTATGTAGCCTCGCGCTCAAAGGTGTTCACTTGCGGATAGTCGGCTACCATGCTCTGGTCCATGCGGTAGAAGGCCAGACGCCGGCCGTCTGGACTCCAGAACGTACCTTTATATATACCAAACTCGTCGCGGTGTACCTTCTGACCATACACTATTTCACGGCTGCCGTCGGTGGTTAGCTGCGTTGTCTTGCCGTTTGCATCGGTAACACACAGCTGGTTGTCCCTCACAAAGGCCACAGCCCTCGACGCAGGAGTCCAGTCGCTGTATGCTTCGTTGGCGCACGGCTGCCGCCAAGCCACGGTCTTCTTCTCCCAGTCGTACAGTATGCGCTCCTTGCTGTTGCGCAACAGCACGAGCTTCTTGCCGGCATAGGGGAACTTTGCGCCCATTGCTGAGTGCTGGTCCTTGCTGCCCAAGACACTGTTCACCTCGTCGAGCGTGGCAACGGGTGTCTTCTTGCCCGTCTTCATGTCTATTGAGCCACACTCCTCGGCATCCTGATACATTAGGCGGTCGCCCCACCACGTCATGTAGATGTTCTTTGGGACGAAATTGTGGTAGTTGACCCCGCCGAAGTTGAGGTCTTCAAGCGTAAACTGTTTCAGTTGTGCTGTCATGGGCATCACCGCCAAGGCCGTAACGGCCAGAATGGCGCATCTCTTTAGTTTATTTGTCATCGTCAAATCTCCTTTCTCTTTTACCGAAATCACGCTCTCCGCCACGTCCGCCAAACGGTTTCCTTCCGCCTTGACGGTCGTAACGCTCACGGGAGCCACGGTTTCCGCCAAATTTGCGGTCGTCTTTGCGCCATCCGCCGCGCCCTTCACGGTCGTCACGGCGGTCGCTGCCATAACCCTGACGGTCATTTCGCTGTCCGAAACGTTCGCCTCTTTGCCCGGAACGGCTGTCCCGGCGGTCATCGTCACGCCCGTTTCTGAAGCCCCTACCCTCGCGTCTGTCCTTGCCGAAGCGCGGTTCACGGTCGTCACGGCGGCCTCTGCGGTTGTCAAAGCGGCTGAAATCGACTGTCTGGAACTGGAATGAGCGTATGTCTTCCTCATGGTTTTCCTCCTCACCCACGCGCCTTTTGAACTCACGGTGCTGCTTGAAGCGGTGCTTCTCGGCCATTTGGCTGCGCTCTTCGTCCGTCTGGACGCTGCCGCCCTCACTCTTGAAGTCGCGCATCTTGCCGTCAAAGATCTGGTATTTGCGGAACTCGCACTCCAGAGAGCCGTTATATACGGGTATTTTTATGGAGGGTTTCAGTCCTATCTTGTCGAAACACTCCTCGCGATAGCTCAATATCCATGCGTCATTGTTAAGGAACTGGTGCTTCAACCGCTCGCCTATCATGTCGTAAGTGGCCAGCAGGTTGGGCGTGGAGATGCGTTCGCCGTATGGAGGGTTGGTGATTATGATGCTTTTCTCCTTGGGTTGAGTGAAATCCTTGAAGTCCTGTTCCTCCACAGTGATGTCTTTTGTCAGTCCGGCGGCCTTTACGTTCATGCGAGCCGTATTGACTGCCTTCATATCCACGTCATATCCGTATATGTGGTGGTCAAATTCGCACTCCTGACTGTCGTCGTTGTAGATGCGGTCGAACAGTTCCCGGTCGTAGTCCGGCCACTTTTCGAAGGCGTACTCCTTGCGGAACACTCCCGGAGCCATGTTGCGCGCAATCAGGGCTGCCTCTATGAGCAGCGTGCCAGAGCCGCACATGGGGTCGATGAAGTCGGTTTCGCCGTGCCAACCCGTCATCAGGATCATGCCGGCCGCCAACACTTCGTTGAGAGGAGCCTCTACGCTTTCCTGCCGGTAGCCCCTCCGGTGCAGGCTCTCGCCGCTTGAGTCGAGCGAAAGCGTACACTTGTCCTCGGCGATGTGCATGTTCAACCTCAAGTCCGGGTTGGCTACGCTTATGTTGGGGCGCTTTCCCGTGTTCTCCCTGAACTGGTCAACGATGGCATCCTTTACCTTATATGACACGAACTTGGAGTGTCTGAACTCTTCGGAGAACACTACGGAGTCCACGGAGAATGTCTTTTCGAGGTCGAGGTGCTGCGTCCAGTCTATCTTTTTCACCGCTTCGTAAACGTCATCGGCCGACTTTGCGGTGAAATGGCTAATGGGTTTGAGTATCCTGATGGCCGTATGCAGTTGGAAGTTGGCGCGGTACATCATCTCCTTGTCGCCTGTGAACGACACCATGCGCCGTCCTATCTGCACGTTGTTGGCTCCTAACTGTGTCAATTCCTTGGCCAAGACAGGCTCAAGCCCCATGAAAGTCTTGGCGATAAGTTCAAATTCCTGTTCCATTTGTTGTTTTTGTATCGGGGTAACGCCCAGTCGCGTCATCCTTTCTTGTGTATTTTCGTGTTCGGTTTGATGTCTTCAGTCACCCAAAGGTTGGCTCCCACCACCGAACCCTCGCCTATTGTTATGCGTCCGAGTATGGTTGCGTTGGAGTAAATCACCACGTTGTCCTCGATAATCGGGTGGCGCGGTATGCCCTTTATGGGGTTTCCGTCGTCGTCAAGGGGGAAGCTCTTGGCTCCGAGCGTCACGCCTTGGTACAGTTTCACGTTGTTCCCGATGATGCAGGTCGCCCCTATCACCACTCCCGTGCCGTGGTCTATGGTGAAGCGGCGGCCTATCTGCGCCCCCGGATGTATGTCTATGCCGGTCTCGGAGTGGGCCATTTCGGTGAGTATGCGCGGTATCAGCGGCACGTTCATGGCATACAATTCGTGGGCGATGCGGTAGTTTACCAGTGCCTTTATCACGGGATAGCACGAGATAACCTCGCCGTGGCTCTCGGCAGCCGGGTCTCCGTCGTATGCGGCAGCCACGTCTGTGGCCAGCGTGCGGCGTATCTGCGGCAGCTGTTCCACCAGTTTCAGAGCCGTGTCCTCCGCCTTTTCACACCGGCTTCCGCGCCTTTCGCACCCGTCAGCGTCGGCAAAACACATCCCGGCACGTATCTGATCGGTGAGCAACTTGAACAGTCGCTCGGTGTTAACCCCAATGTGGTAGTGGATAGTGTGTGCGTTTACGGACGATTTACCGAAGTATCCGGGGAACAAAATAGCCCTTGAAAGCTCTACAATTTCCTCCAAAGCCTTGCCTGACGGCAACGGATTGCCCTCCTGATGCTGATGGAAAAGACCTTTAAGCGACTCTGCGTCAGACAGCTTCCCGACTGTCTGCGTGAGCGTATGTGTTAAGTTTTGAGTGTCCATCTGTCTTTTTTCAATACCCTGAGGCGTTGTCCGGCGCAAGCGGAGGCCGCTATACCTTATTATATATAGCAAACGGGAGGCAAAAGCGGTTGCTCCTGAATGTCTAATACCATTATATTATTATGCAAAGATACGCCAAACCCACGGAATACCAAAGCCTTTGCCGCTGTTTTTGCCAATCTAAAAGATCATGTCGAGCAGCGGTATGGTGACTATGCAGCCCAGTATCGACAGGAAAGTGATGGAGGTGACGAGCGACGGGTCGCGGTCGTACTTGAGACAGAACATGGTGCCGACGCTGGCTGCCGGAGTTGCTACAAGAACTGTGTTTATCTCGTTAATCAAAGGGCGGACACCAAGCAACCGGAACACGCAGTACAGACACAAAGGCACCACTATTAGGCGTATAACCGTGGTTACATAGGCCTTGGGGCGGCCCACCACCTCCTTCAAAGGCATCTTCGCCATACTGGAACCTATGAGCATCAGAGCGGCGGGAACGGTCATTCCGCCAACCATGACCACCGGACGCGCCACGATATTGGGCGTGTTCACATTGAAAGCCACAAGCAGGGCGGCTACATAGATGGCTATCATCACCGGGCTGACAAGCACTTTGAAGTCAAATTGCCTAAGGTGGCAGTTGCCCTTGATAAGCATTATGCCTATCGTGAATATGAAAAAGAAGTACGGAACGTTGAGCAGGGCGGAGTAGAACAGCCCCTTTGTGCCGAATATCGACTCCACTACATAGTAGCCAATGAAGCTCACGTTGGCAAACATGAGCGTGAAACCAATCATGCCCTGTTCGTCGCGGCTCTTTGAAAGCAGACGAGGCACCAGAAAACCGAACGACAGAAGCACTATATACGTAATCACTCCTACGCCTATAAGCGGAAGTATCAGCGTGCGGTCGGGCACATCGCGCCCCATAGCCGACGACAGCACCAGCAGCGGCATGGTGATGTCAATCACTATGCACGACAGTTTCTTGTCAAAAGCGTCGTTCATATAGTTCAGTTTGCGGGCAACGTAGCCCAAAACCACGATGATGAACAGCACCACCATCACTTTCAATATCTGCATAACCTCTAAATGTTTTCGTGTCCAACGCATCTGCGCAGCGATACCGCCCATTACGCATGCATTATGTAGCCCCTCCGCAGACATTCTGTAGCCTTCCGCAGACATT
>CAVHML010000020.1:0-19611 GCA_963636905.1 bacterium | reverse complement strand
AGCGGCGGAACGGAGCGCATAACTCTTGCCTTTGGCCGCCGTCCGTCCGCGCTTAAAACTCACGGAGCGCACATTAAATCGTGTTAACTGCGGAAGAAAAAGGCGGAGCACGGGCACATTCTTGATCTTTTTTGCTAAATTTGCACGCAATAATTTTTATAGTTACATTTATGTCATCATTTATTGCAGATAAAATAGTGATGGACGGCTTGACCTATGACGACGTCCTGCTAATCCCAGCTTACTCGGAAGTGTTGCCAAAGACGGTGGAACTGAAGACAAAGTTCTCCAGAAACATCGAGTTGAACATCCCGTTTGTGACGGCAGCCATGGACACTGTGACCGAAGCACAGATGGCTATTGCCATTGCACGCGAGGGTGGCATCGGCGTAATACACAAGAACATGACCATAGACGAGCAAGCCCGTCAGGTAGCCATAGTGAAAAGGGCCGAAAACGGCATGATCTACGACCCTGTGACCATCCGCCGCGGCTCCACAGTCAAGGATGCGCTCGACATGATGGCCGAGTATCACATCGGAGGCATACCCGTTGTCGATGACGAGAACCACCTTGTGGGCATCGTCACCAACCGTGACCTGCGCTTCGAACGCCACTTGGACAAGAAAGTGGACGACGTTATGTCGAAAGAGAACCTCGTGACCACCCACCAGCAGACCGACCTGAAGGCTGCGGCGCAGATTCTTCAGGAAAACAAGATAGAGAAACTGCCCGTAGTTGACCGGGACAACCACCTCGTGGGGCTTATCACATACAAGGACATAACCAAGGCCAAGGACAAACCCATGGCCTGCAAGGACAGCAAGGGACGTCTGCGCGTGGCAGCCGGCGTAGGCGTGACCGCAGACACACTGACGCGCATGCAGGCTCTGGTGGATGCCGGTGCCGACGCGATAGTTATCGACACGGCTCACGGCCACTCCAAGTATGTAGTGGAGAAGCTGGTTGAAGCGAAGAAGGCTTTCCCCGGCGTGGATATTGTAGTTGGCAACGTAGCTACGGGAGCTGCCGCCAAGATGCTGGTGGACAACGGCGCCGATGCGGTGAAAGTGGGCATAGGGCCCGGCTCTATATGCACCACACGTGTCGTGGCCGGCGTGGGAGTGCCGCAGTTGTCAGCCGTATATGACGTGTATAGCGCACTCAAGGGCACCGATGTGCCTCTGATAGCCGACGGCGGACTGCGCTATTCCGGCGATGTTGTCAAGGCTCTTGCGGCCGGTGGCAGCTCGGTAATGATAGGTTCGCTCGTGGCAGGTACGGAAGAAAGTCCCGGCGAAACCATCATTTTCAACGGAAGAAAGTTCAAGAGCTATCGCGGTATGGGTTCGTTGGAGGCCATGGAACAGAAGAACGGCTCCAAGGACCGCTACTTCCAGAGCGACACAAAGGACGTGAAAAAGCTCGTGCCCGAAGGCATTGCAGGTCGCGTACCGTACAAGGGAACGGTGCAGGAGGTGGTTTATCAGCTCGTAGGAGGCCTCCGCTCAGGCATGGGCTACTGCGGTGCAGGTGACATAGCCACGCTCCACAACGCAAAGTTCACCCGCATAACCAACGCAGGTGTGCTTGAGAGCCATCCGCACGACATCTCCATCACGAGCGAAGCTCCCAACTATTCGAGACCAAACGACTGATTTTCACAGTCAGAACGGGGGATTGTGGTGTCTGTCCATAATCCCCCATTTCAAGAAACACAGTCTCCAGTTACCACAACAACCGCGAAAAAACGAGAAAAGACCAATGAACAGGAATACAATCTTGGCCGTCTTGATGGGCTGTCCGCTGCTTGCGGCGGCACAAACGCAGGACGATCCGGTGGTTATGAGCATAAACGGCCAGCCGGTGTTGCGCTCCGAGTTTGAATACTCGTACAACAAGAACAACTCCGAGGGCGTGATAGACAAGAAAACCGTTGATGAATATGTCGATTTGTTCATCAACTACAAGCTGAAAGTGGCCGCTGCGCTCGACGCAAGGCTCGACACGCTGTCCTCATTCAAGAAGGAATTTGCCCAATACCGCGACCTGCAGATCCGTCCGTCGTTCGTTACAGACGAAGATGTGGAGCGTAAGGCTATGGAAATATACGTGGACACAAAGAAAAGCATAGGTCCGCAGGGGCTTATACGCCCTGCCCATATCCTCCTAAGGCTCAATCAGAAGGCTGGAGACGATGAACAGAAGGCGGCAAAGGCGCGCATAGACTCCATATATGGCGTACTGAAGGCCGGAGGTGACTTCGCCAAGCTGGCAGAGACTTACTCCCAAGACCCCATGTCGGCACGTAACGGCGGCCTGTTGCCCTGGTTGGGGCCGAAACAGACGTTCCCGGAGTTTGAAAAAAGGGCTTATGCGCTCAAGGTGGGCGAGATGAGCGAACCTTTCGAGTCGCCTGCCGGCTATCATATCATACTTATGAAGGAGCGCAAGCAGCTGGAACCGTATGACAGCCTGCGTCCCAGCATATTGCAATTCATCGAAAAGCGCAACATACGCGACCAGATAGCCTCGGCAAACATCGACTCGATAGTGGCAAGGGCGCACGGCAGCCTCACCAAGGAGCAGGTTATGGATGCCAGAACCGACTCCATGACGGCCGCAGACCCAGATTTGCGCAATTTGGTGCGCGAGTATCACGACGGACTGCTGCTCTACGAGATAAGCAACCGCACCGTTTGGGACAAGGCATCAAAGGATGAGGAGGGTCTGAAGGCGTTTTTCAAGAAAAACAAGAAACGCTACGCATGGACAGAACCGCGCTTCAAGGGCATAGCCTACCACGTAAAAACTCCTGAAGACGTGAAAGCGGTGCAGGAATGCGTGAAGAAACTGGATTTCGATCAATGGAATGACGCTCTCCGCAGGACGTTCAACCCCGACACACTGATACGTATAAGGGCGGAGAAAGGACTGTTCAAGATGGGCGATAACGCTCTGGTTGACCGCAACGTGTTCAAAAAGGACACCGTAGTGGCCGAGACAAAGGGCTATCCAATAGACGCAACCTACGGAAAGGTGCTCAAGAAAGGACCGGAAGACTACACCGACGTGCGCGGAGCGGTCACTGCCGACTATCAGGATGCCCTTGAGAAGGAATGGGTGGCCGACCTGCGCAGGAAATATAATGTCGTTGTCAACAAGGAAGTGCTGCCAACGGTAAACAACCACAAGTGAAAAGATGAGAAAGAATACTGGTATGACACGCTGTCTGGCACTGGCGCTGCTGGCCTTTGCCGCCATTTCGCCCGTCAAGGCGGACGATAAAGCAACGTCAGGGGGCAGGAATGTCATTGACGAGGTGCTCTGGATAGTGGGCGACGAGGCCATTTTGAAGTCGGATGTCGAGGCCGCACGCTTGCAAGCCTTACAGGAAGGCACCCGATGGAGCGGAGATCCGGACTGCGTGATACCGGAACAGCTGGCTGTGCAGAAGCTTTTCCTGCACCAGGCGGCCATCGACAGTGTGGAAGTGACCGAGTCTGAGGTCATGTCTGCCGTGGATGAGCGCATAAACGACTGGATTCAGCAGACTGGCTCGCGCGAAAAGCTGGAGGAATACCGCAAGATGAGCATCACGGAGATGCGCAACGAAATGCACGATGTGCTGAAAAACATGATGCTGACGCAGCGGATGAAGAGCAAACTCGTGGAGAACATCAAGGTAACTCCCGCCGAAGTGCGCCGTTACTACAACTCCCTGTCCAAGGACAGTCTGCCTTTCGTGCCGACGGAGGTCGAGGTGGAGATAATAACGCAGACCCCCAAGATTGAGCAGGAGGAGATTAACCGTGTGAAGGAGGAACTTCGCGGGTTTACGGAAAGGGTTACCAAGGGCGAAACGTCGTTCTCCACACTCGCAAGGCTGTACTCCGAGGATCCCGGAACGGCACGCCGTGGCGGCGAACTCGACTATACAGGCCGTGGAACGCTTGACCCTGCTTTCGCAGGCGTGGCTTTCAATCTGACAGACCCCAAGAAAGTGTCGAAGATAGTGGAGTCTGAGTTCGGCTATCACATCATTCAGCTCATCGACAAGCGCGGAGACAAGATCAAGGTGCGCCACATTCTGATGAAGCCAAAGGTGTCGCAAACCTCGATAAACGGTTCGTTGGCACGGCTGGACTCCATACGCAGCGAGATTGTAGCCGGTACTTTCTCCTTTGAAGAGGGGGCATCGGTCATTTCCGACGACAAGGACACGCGCAACAACCACGGACTTATGGCCAACGGTCTGTCCGTCGGCGAATACACGTCGAAGTTCCGCATGCAGGACTTGCCGTCCGAGGTGGCGCGGGTGGTTGATACCATGGCCGTGGGTGCGGTCTCCGCTCCGTTCGAGATGATAAACGCGAGGGGAAAGACAGTGTGTGCCATAGTGAAACTCAAGAGCCGGATAGACGGACACAAGGCGAATGTCACCGAAGACTACCAGACTTTGAAGGAGCTGGTGCTCAACAAACGGCGCGAAACCAAGCTGCACGATTGGGTGGTTGACAAGATTAAGACCACCTACACGCGCATTGACGACCGCTATAAGGGCTGTAATTTTGAATACGCAGGCTGGATTAAATGACATTCATCGCATATTTGAGGACAAGGACAAACGGGCATAGAGTCGTCATTGCAGCGATTCTGTGCCTGTTTGGACTATGTGTGGCCCAGTCAATGCAGCCTTCGGTCCAGTCAATGCAGCCTTCGGGGCGGTCAATTCAGCCTTCGGGACAGTCAAAGCAACTCTCCGGGCAGTCAAAGCACCAGACGAAGAGGCGCACTGGTGTGCGCAAGCCCAAAATGGCGGACAATCGCGTTTATCTTGTCCACGCTGACCAATTGAGTTACAACGAGTTTGAGAATCCCGGAGCGCAGATTCTCACCGGGAAAGTGCACTTCAAACATCAGGGAGCGCAACTGTTTTGTGACAGCGCGCACTTCTATGAGTCAACCAACTCGTTCAATGCTTTCGGCCATGTGCGCATGTATCAGGGCGACACCCTGTCGCTTTTCAGTGACAAAGCCTTCTATGACGGCAACGAACAGATGGCCGAAGCGCGCCACAACGTGGTGTTGAAGCACCGCAAGACGACCACTCTCTACACCGACAGCCTCAACTTTGACCGCCTTTACAATACGGGTTACTTCTTCAACGGCGGCAAACTCGTGGACAAACAGACTACACTCACTTCCGATTGGGGCGAGTACAACACCGAAACCAAGCAAGCAGACTTCTATTACGACGTGCGTATGAAGGGCAAGGACTACTATCTGACCTCCGACACCCTGCACTATGACACCGACAAGTCGATGGCACACGTGACGGGACCGTCGCGCATAACGTCGGGAAGCAGCCGCATCTACACCGAAGACGGCTACTATGACACTCGCCTTGAGCGGTCGCAGCTCTACGGACGCTCCACTATGAGGAACAATGGGCGCACCATGGTGGGCGACAGTGTGTATCATGACAGCAAGAAAGGCACGAGCGAAGCCTTCAATAACGTTGTTTATACAGACTCAATCAACCGTAATATGCTCACCGGCGACTACTGCTGGTATGACGAAACCACGGGTTACGCCCTCGCAACCAAGCGTGCCGTGGCCATCGACTACTCGCAAAAGGACTCGTTATATATGCATGCGGACACCTTTAAGATATACACCCACAACATCAACACCGACTCCGTATATCGCAAGATACACGCCTACAACAAGGTACGCGCCTATCGGGTGGACGTACAGGCCGTGTGCGACTCGCTTGTCTATAACTCCAAGGACTCGTGCATGACCATGTACCGCGACCCAATCGTGTGGAACAACAACCAACAACTGCTCGGTGAGGTGATTGAAGTGTATATGAAAGACTCCACAATCAACCGTGCCCACGTCATCGGACAGGCGTTCTCCATAGAGCAGATGCCCGACTCGGTACACTACAACCAAGTGTCTTCAAAGGAAATGTTCGCCTATTTCAAGCACGGGGAGATTGATGAGGCCGAGGCAAACGACAATGTGCTGGTCGTATATTATCCCGTTGAGGAGAGCGACAGTGCCCTTCTCGGTCTGAACTACACCGAGACGAGCCGCCTGAGGATGTTCTTGGAGAACAGAAAGATGAAGAAAATATGGATGCCGAAGGCCGAAGGCGTGATGTATCCCATGACCCAGATACCGCTGGACAAGAAGTTCCTGCCCGGATTTGCATGGTTTGACTACGTCAGGCCGCTCGACAAGGCCGACATATTCAATTGGAGAGGCAAAAAAGCCGGTACGGAACTGAAGGTCATCAAGCGCAAGGAAGCCCCGTTGCAGCACCTTTCGTCGCCGCAGCAGGGCGAGCCGCAACAGCCGTCCCCGCACCTTGCGGACAGTGGAGCCGCCGCTTCTGAAACGGCACCGGGACAGACGGCTGTGGAAAACGGTGCGTTTGCGGTGGCTAAAGCGGCGGGTTATGATTCCAAAGCGTCGGGTTACGCACCGCAAACGGGCGGTTTGGTGTCGGAAAAGGATGCCGCTCCTGCCGTGAACGCGGCAAACGGGACGAGGAAGGAGGCTGATGATGGCACTGTTCAGGCAACGCAAACCGAGGAAGTTCAACCATAAATACATCTATGTAGATGAACGGGCCGACCGTCTGCGCGAAATAGAGGAGCGCGCCCGGCGCGATTTGGGCATGAACCCCACCGCCGGCTACCGTCCCGACAGCCTTCGCGGAGCGTTTTCCGCCGGCCGGAACTTGCGCAACCGCCGTGACTCAGGGCGTGGAGCCGCCGTTTCGCTGTCCGCAGTCGCCGCCATAGTGCTGCTTTTGCTCGCCGTTGCCTGGTGCCTTATGGCATAGTGCGCCGGCAAAGGCGTGGCCGGAGCGGAGAGTCTGCACCGTTTCACGTCCGGGTGTTGCGCCCTGTATTAACGAAACAAGCCTTATGAGTGATATAATACAACTGCTTCCCGACTCGGTAGCCAACCAGATAGCCGCCGGAGAGGTAATCCAGCGTCCCGCATCTGTGGTCAAGGAACTCGTGGAGAACGCCATCGACGCCGGTGCAAGCTCCATCGAGGTGCTCGTGGTGGATGCCGGACGCACCTCAATCCAAGTGATTGACAACGGCAAAGGCATGACCGAGACCGATGCCCGCATGTCTTTCGAGCGTCATGCCACCTCCAAAATACGCAAGGCCGACGACCTTTTCGCCCTTCACACCATGGGTTTCCGTGGCGAAGCGTTGGCCTCTATCGCCGCAGTGGCACAGGTTGAACTGCGCACCCGCACTGCCGGCAGCGAGGTGGGCACGCTTGTGACCATCGCCGGGTCGGTTGTCACCGGCCAGGAACCCGTGTCTTGTCCCGCGGGCAGCAACTTCCTCGTGAAAAATCTGTTCTTCAACGTTCCGGCACGCCGCAAGTTCCTCAAGACCAACGCCACGGAACTCAACAATATCATGGCGGCCTACGAGCGCATAGTGCTGGTCTATCCCGACATAAAGTTCACCCTTCACAGCAACGGAACGGAACTTCTGTGCCTCCGCGCCGGCAGTTTGCGCCAGCGGATAGCCGATGTGTTCGGCAAAAGGTTCAACCAGGAGATACTGCCCGTCAGCGTTGACACCACCCTGTGCCGCATCCACGGCTTCGTAGGCAAGCCCGAAGCGGCACGAAAGAAGGGGGTTCACGAGTATTTCTTCGTCAACGGGCGCTTCATGAAGCACCCTTACTTCCACAAAGCGGTGATGAACGCCTACGAAAGGCTCGTGCCCCAGGGTTATGTAGTGCCCTATTTCATCTACCTGGAGGTCAGTCCGGCCGACATAGACGTTAACATACACCCCACAAAGACCGAGATAAAGTTTGAGAACGAACAGGCTGTGTGGCAAATACTGTCCGCTGCCGTCAAGGATTCCATAGGTCAGTTCTGCGAAATCCCCTCGATTGACTTCGATACAGAGGGCAAACCCGACATCCCGGTGTTCGCTCCCAATGCCGGAGCCGCACCGCCTTCGCCTTCCTACAACCCCTCCTACAACCCGTTCAGCCACGGTTCGTCGGCCAGGACCAAGGCTCCTGACGGATGGGAACAGCTGTACGGCGGAATCGAGAACGACGGTGCCCCGGAAGAGCAGCCCGACCTGTTCGGCATGGAGGCCGCACCTGAACCCGAAGAGAGTCAAGTTGTCTCCGGCAGCGAACTGAGTGAAGACCGCTCGCCGGCTCACTATCAGTATAAAGGCAAGTATATAATGACGGCAGTCAAGTCCGGGCTGATGATAATCGACCAGCACCGTGCTGACCTCCGCGTGCGTTACGAACGCTATCTCGCCCAGTTCAGCTCGCGGACGGTCGAGTCGCAGCGCGTACTGTTCCCGGAAGCGGTGCAGTTCTCGCCGTCCGACACTGTGCTGGTGGGCAAGCTGCTGCCCGAACTCGCCGCCTTGGGCTACGAACTCACCGACCTTGGCCACAACAGCTATGCCGTCAACAGTGTTCCGGCGGGACTTGACGGCATCAATCATGTGGCTTTGCTCACCTCAATGGTGGCCGACGCGGCCGAAAAGGAGACGGCTTCGGGCGAGGAAATCCACCGTTCGCTGGCTCTAAGCATGGCGCGCAGCGCCGCCGTGGCCGAAGGTCAGGTGCTCAGCAACGGCGAAATGGAGAGCATTGTCAACGAGTTGTTCTCCTGTTCCAACGTGAATTATACCCCCGACGGCAAACCTATCCTCTGCATCCTGCCCCAACACGACATCGAACAGCTGCTCGGATGACCGCCAACCGTCATGGCAGACTATCGTAAACCGCCCGTTTACGGGTGACAAACAGGCCGTTTGCGTATCACAAACCGTGCATTTACGACCCGTAAACCGCCCCTTTACGAAACCCGCATGGCCGCCGGAGAGGGAGAAACAGGCGGAAAGACTTGCCTATATTGCACAAAATATGTAATTTTGTGCCGAATTTACAAAAACAAACCAATCACAAACAATGACCCACAATTTACTTAAAGGCAAGAGAGGCATCATTTTCGGTGCCCTGAATGACGAATCCATCGCATGGAAAGTGGCCGTCAAGGCCGTGGAAGAAGGCGCACAGATAACACTGAGCAACACACCTATGGCACTGCGCATGGGCACTATCGACGCGCTGAGCAAGCAGTTGAATGCGCCAGTCATACCTGCCGACGCGACAAGTGTGGAAGACCTTGAAACAGTGTTTGCGGATTCAGTGAAAATCCTCGGCGGTAAGATAGACTTTGTGCTGCATTCAATAGGCATGAGTCCCAACGTTCGCAAGCACCGCACCTACGATGACCTCGACTATAGCTACCTCCAAAAGACGCTCGACATATCGGCCATATCATTCCACAAGATGCTTCAGGTGGCAAAAAAGCAGGATGCGATAGCCGAATACGGTTCGGTTGTGGCTCTCACATACGTGGCTTCGCAGCGCACATTCTTCGGTTACAATGACATGGCTGATGCCAAGAGCATGCTTGAAAGCATCGCCCGCAGCTTCGGATACATCTATGGCCGTGAGAAAAACGTGCGCATCAACACCATATCCCAGTCGCCCACGCCCACAACTGCCGGCAAGGGCATTAAGGACATGGACAATCTCATGGACTTTGCGGACAAGATGTCACCGTTGGGCAACGCTTCAGCCGACGACTGTGCCGACTATTGCGTCATGATGTTCTCGGATTTCACACGCAAAGTGACCATGCAGACACTCTACCACGACGGTGGTTTCTCGTCAATGGGCATGAGTCTGCGCGCAATGAACCAGTATGCCAAGGACATGGCGCCATACGAGGACGAAAACGGCAAGGTTATCTACGGATAAAGGCCGCATTTTCAGCAGACAAAGTTAGGGTTCGTACAGTCAACCCAACCCTTTTGGATAAACGGGGCAGCATTTCCCCACAACAGCACCGCACCTTTTGTGCGTAAAGAGAGCCGGACATGACGCAAATCATGCCCGGCTCTCTGTTTGTGTGGCCGTGTTTCACGGTGGCAAGGTGCGCCTTTGGACAACGATACCGCCAAGTGCGCGGTGCTTTCCGTCCGTTATTTGACCGTTGTCCCCTCTATTTGGAAGCGGTAGGGCAGCTGGTCGTCGGTGGATTCCTTGTCGTCCCACGGGCTGAAGCGGTAGGTTGTGGGCGACCCCTGCACCACTAACCACAGTCGTTGGGTGTTTTCAGGCACGGTAAACTCCGCATCGCCGGCAAGCGAACCGCCGCTTTCGGAAGCGGAAATGAAGCAGGCATCGCCATAAACGCGGTTGCCGCCGGTGGTGAGTGCCACAAATCCGCAGGCCCAACCCTCTTTGCCTTTCATATCGGTGGTGTTATACACCTTTACAGTGTCCACAGCCTTGTTGTTACCATCAATCTGTATGCCCGGATCTGCGGCCAATAGCGCACTTCCCACGGGCAGTCCCTCCACATGAGCCGTTACTTTTGTGCCGGCCGATGGTACGGTCAGCGGCACAACGTTGAACCCTGTGGGTGCCGGACAGTTGGAATAGCTTACCTGATGCCACCCTTCGCCGGCGTCAAGAAGCGATGTGGTGTAGGTGTCGTACTGGTTGGTGACCTTGGAGCGCACTGCTTTGAAGTCAAACGTGACGCACCGCTGGGCGTAGTCGAACAACAGACTGCGCAGGGTAGGGTAGTCATCGTTGCAGAACAGCCGCATGTATGCCATAAGTGCGTCCTCCGGATAGCGGCTCTCGTTCCATATCTTGCCTATAGTGCCCATTCCGCTCCTGTCAGTCAGGTAGTAGTGGAGCCAATAGCTGGCATACCGCTGCCATTCGTTCTCGAAATGGCGGTGGTGGTTGGCCTTCCAGTAGGCGAAATGCCACGTTGTGAGCGCCTCATCCGGGTAGTCCTGGAAGCTCTGCCACTGGGCGCACTGTTCCCAAAAGCCGTTTCCGCCGTTGGAACCGGGCAGACCGTAGCGGAAACCCGACTTGTGGTCGTTGGCGCGTCCACGGAGTACGTTGTCGCAATAGGTCTGATACTGGAAAGAATGGCCTATTTCGTGGCCGATAGTGGAGCCTACGGGCTGGCAAGTGGACGGGTTTACCCACAGAGCGCCTATCTTGTCGTCGTAGCCCGACCCGGTTGCGAGCCATTCCGTCTGGTACAGCAGGTATATCTCCATCTTGTAGCGGTCAAGTTGCGAGCTGTCTTTGCCCGTAACCACCATCTTCAGCGTCTCAACGTTGGTGTTGTAGAAGCGTTCGGCCTTGTCCAGCAGGTCGTCAATATCCACTCTGAGGTTGGAAGGCACCTTTCCCGACTTCGGATTGTCGCCGAATTCCTTTGCCCAAAAGACTATAAAATGTTCGCTCTCCTTGCTTCGCGCGAACGACCACTTGCTGTCAGCGTCCGTAAAGTCCATGGTGCTGAACTCCGAGGGTTGATATACAATGCGTCCGGGGTTGCGAAACATCAGCGTACCCGGCTGTTTGGAGACGATACTCGACAGGTAGTAGTCGAAATAGCCCTTTTCCTGACTCGTGGTGTAGCACCTTACGACCGGCATGGTGCGGCTTGCGCGGAACTCAAGCGAGTCGTAGCCGTCGAGAGACAGCAGTTTGCGGTTGGCCGTGAAACGGTTGTCGTAGCGTATCCACAGCCCGTCCTGCCCGTAGGCGGGGCTTGTTTGTCCCTGAAAAGCCATGCCGGCAGCGGCCAGCATGGCGGTAAGCAGTGCCTTTCTCATCGTATCACCACCTTTCTCTTACCTATAATATACAGTCCCTTGGGCAGTTGTCCTGCGCCGGAGTCCACTTGCCGCCCGTCAAGTGTGAACACCTTGCCGCCGGCGGTGCGGTTTCCGCTGTCTGAAGCCGCCTCTTCGATGCCGCTTACCGTCTCCGTGCGCATCTCGAAGCGTATGCCTTCGATGTCGGCAAGGTCGATACTGCGGTAGTTAACCTTGATTTTGCCCTCGGCCAGATAGACCATCGGCAGCCGGAAAGAGCCGTCGAGCTTTGTGATATAGCTCTTGTTGTCGGCGGTAGTGGTGGTCATGTAGAACACATCCACCTCTTCTGCGCTGCCCGGACAGGGCGTTAGCAGTGCGAGCAACGCCCCCGCCGCCGTCAGCAGAGGCCGTCTGAGTGTGATGTTCATGTCAATTTCTTTAGGTTAGCGAACGTTATGGCCGGCAAAACCCTTGCCTGACCATGCACAAAGGTAGCGTTTTTTTCGCACCGGACGTGCAATTCTGGCGGAAAAACGGCACGGTCTGCAAACCATTGGCTTCCAACACGTTCCGCAAACCGCCCGTTTACGAGTCGTAAATGGCCTGTTTACGGGTCGTAAACGGTGCATTTAGCACCCGTAAATGCCGTGTTTACGATGCGCAAACGGGCGGTTTGTGATTTCCGGGCGGCAGAGAGCCTTGCCGGAAAGGTGCGACTTCCGGCTTTTATTCGTAACTTTGCCGGACAGAAAACCATACTGACAACGGAAAAACTCCATGGGAATGAAACTGAAACTGCTTTGGACAGCCCTGCTGCCATGCCTGTTGGCGTGTGCCGGATGCGACAGCCAGAACGGCGCAGCGGCGGCTGACGACGGCGCAAACGGCGGAAGACGGGGCATAGTGATACTGCATGAGAACGACGTACACTGCAAATACGAACAGGGATACGCCGCCATGGACCGTATGCGCAGTGCCATTGGCGACACCGCATGGGTGGCTTTGGTCAGCTCGGGCGACTATATTCAGGGCGCAGCCGCCGGGGCTGTGTCGCGCGGACAGTACATTCTGGACATAATGCGCCCCATGAAATACGACGCAATCGGCCTTGGCAACCATGAATTTGACTACAGTATCGCCGCCATGCGCAACCTTTTGGGTTGGGGAAGCGGTGCTGCCAAGGGCGACAGAATGCCGGTTGCGTGTGCCAATTTCATCGACACCGAGGCCGACACCCTCGTGTTTCCGTCATACGTCATGCAGCAGTATGGCGAGAAACGGGTGGCCTTTGTGGGTGTACTCACGGCAGCCACTCACGCAGGAGAGCCGGCTGCGTTCGTCACGGAGCAGGGTGACGCACTGCCATACGGCGTTACTGACGGCGCAAGGCTCATAGCTATGGTGCAAAAGGCGGTTGATGAGGCTCGCAAGGAGGGTGCCGACCATGTGATAGTGCTCTCACATTTGGGCAACGACAGTACACTTTCATACACCACATCACAGGCTCTGGTGGCCGCAACGCGGGGCATAGACGCAGTGCTTGACGGACATACGCACCAGACATATACCAACCGCTGTCGCAATCTGGACGGGAAACAGGTGCCGGTGACGCAGACGGGCACCATGTTCGCCAACATCGGCAAGCTCTATATCGCCCCCGACGGAGGCATAACCTCGGTGCTGGTGCCGCTGGACTCGGCCAGCAACTATGGCGGAGAGGCCACCGCCGCAGTGACAGAGGCCGTTGCAGGGGTAGATAAGAGCATGGCTGAACTGGAAAAGGACATCATTGCCGCGACCGACTTCGCCCTCTGCGCCAAGCATCCTGACGGGCGGTGGATAGTACGCAGCGAGGAAACCAACCTCGGCGACCTCGTTGCAGACGCTTTCCGGGCATATACGGGTGCCGATGTGGCCTTCTGCATAGGCGGAGAGATTAGGGACGGACTGGCCGCAGGCAGGGTTTCACGTCGCGATGCCATCAATGTGCTGCCCTTTTTCGACACCATGTTCATGATAAGTGCCACGGGTGCGGCCATAAAGGAGGCACTCGACAGCTACAACTCCGGCGTCCCCGCCATGTCAGGGGCGTTCACGCAGGTGTCGGGAATGAGATATACCATAGTGAAAGGCACGCCTTCCACAGTCGAAGACATACAGATACTCAACGCCGCCACAGGACTCTATGAGCCGATAGACCCCCTTCGGCAATACACACTGGCCACGTCGAAGTATGCAGTGAACGACTATTCATACGGCAAACCGCTGAAAGGCTCGCCCGTAGTGCGCGACTATTCGTCCCTGAACACCGACACCGATATGTTCATCTGGTATCTTAAAACACGCCTGAACGGCACAATACCCGAAGAATACCGCACTGCGCAGGGGCGGATAACGATAAGGTAGGAGTTCCCGACCGTTGGGTTTATAGAAAGAAACCGGGGATGGCCGTTACCTTATACATACGGTTTGCGCCCGAAGAGTGTGCATAACGGCACATTCTCCGGGCGCAAGTGTTTGGTCAGACGGTGCGCTTGGCTCTGCTGTATCACCTCCTTTTGAACCCTTCCACGCCGTTCTGCCTGACTATAGTCTCGCCTTTGGTGTTGTCAATCAGCACGTTGTCGAGCGTGAGACCGTGGATGTGGTTTAGCGTGAAGCCGCTTTCCGACTCGAAAACGGAGTTGCTGACGGTGATATTCCTTATTGGCATTTCGGGCAAACCGTTGAAATAGGCGGCTTGTTTGGCTCCCTTGCACACCACGTTCTTTATGGTTATGTCGCGGAACGATGGCGTCGTTTCGTCCACCTTGACCTTTTCGGCGGTGTTGTTGCCGGCATTGGCACCACCGTAGTAGAGGTTGAAGGTGACGGCATCGCCCTTTATGCCGCTCATGCCTATGTCTTCGATATAGATGTCGCTCACTGTGCCGCCCCGTCCGCGCGTCGATTTGAAGCGAAGTCCCGTGTCGGTGCCGATGAAGAGGCACTTGCGCAGCAGTATGTTGCGCGCTCCGCCCGACATTTCGCTGCCTATGACGAAGCCGCCGTGGCCGTGATAGACCCGGCAACCGTCGATTATCACGTTCTCGGTGGGCTTGTTGCGGTCGCGACCCTCCTTGTCACGCCCCGATTTTATGCAGATTGCGTCGTCGCCAACGTCGAGTGAGCATCCGCAGACCACCACGTTGCGGCACGATTCAAGGTCGAGTCCGTCGCCGTTCTGGGCGAACCACGGGTTGCGGATGGTCACGTTGCGCAGCGTAAGGTCTTCACACATGAGCGGATGAACGTTCCATCCGGGCGAGTTCTCGAACGTTGCGCCCTCAAGGAGCACCCTCTTGCAATCAGTAAACGACAGCAATGCGGGGCGCAGATAGTCGTGTATCCTGTTCCATGAGGCATCGTCGCCTTTGCCGAAAGCCTCCGCTATAAGCCGGTTGTCGTTGCTTATGTCGCGTATCCCGGCCGTCGGGTACCATACATTCTGCGCCTTGTTGAGCGCACCTCCCTCACATAGCTTCGCCCACTGTCCCGGTGTCAGTTTGCTTCTCTTCACCGGGCGCCAGCTTTCCCCGCTCCCGTTGAACACTCCGTTGCCCGTTATTGCGATGTCAGTCGCCCCGTTGGCAGTAAGAGGCGACATACACCGGCGCGATTTCACGCCCTCAAAGGTCGATTCAACGAGCGGATAGTCGGCGCGGTCGGGCGAGAAAAGCACCAAAGCCCCGTCTTCCAGATGCAGTTCGATGCGGCTTTTCAGTTCTATCGGACCTGTCAGCCACACGCCGAACGGCACGTTGAGCCGCCCGCCGCCACGCTCTTCAAGGTGCTTTATGGCCTTTGCGAAGCTCAGAGTGTTGAGTGTCTTGCCGTCGGCCACGCCCCCGAAGTCGGTTATACATATATTATATATAGGTATGTCAGGCTCTGCCACCCGGTTCATGGCAAAGGGAAGGTTGTCATACAGCCCATTGGCGTTGACGGATTGGGCATTGGAGCTAACAGTTTGTGCATTATTGCCGGCAACGTGCCCGGTTTCGTTGACAACTTCGGCCTTTGCGGTTGCAAAGAGCAGGGCTGCCGCTGCCAGAACCAGCGTGTTTCTGACGGAGTGTCGGATATTGGCAGGTGTAGATTGTGCCGTGGTGCAGGTGGGGCGCACTGTTGCAACGGCTGTGGATAAGGTTCTTTTCATGTTTTGGTGTCGTTTTATGGATAATAGTTGTCCTCTAATGTATATGCATTTGGCTTCTTTTGGCCGGCAAACCCGGCTTTTCCCGTTGTCGGCCAATGGATTTGCATCATTGCAAAGTTACACTTTTCCCTCAAAAAGGCAAGGGTTGGGCTATGCATATTCCTGATTTCCAGCATCAAAGCCCGTGGTTTTTCCCGCTTAGTGCCACCGTTGCGCCTCTAATCGTGCGTCCCGTTGTATCCGGCACTGCATCTTTGTGCATTATGTGCATGGGAAAGCGCAAAAATATGCATGATTGCTTGTTTGATTGCATAAAACTGACTATCTTTGCATCTGCAAACGCATAAACATACACGAAGAGATGAGAGGAAAGACCAAGAAAGAAAGGCTGGAAGCCATACGCCTGATAGTGTCGAGTCGTGAGATAGGCAGTCAAGAGGAGCTGCTCGCCGCACTGCGCAAGGAGGGTTTCACGCTGACACAGGCCACACTGAGCCGCGACCTGAAGCAGTTGAAGGTGGCCAAGGCCGCAAGCATGCGCGGCAACTACGTGTATGTGCTGCCCAATGTGACGATGTACAAGCGCGTGAGCACACCCGGGCAGATAAAGGAGATGTTGCGAGTGCCGGGTTTCCTCTCGATAACATTCTCGGGCAATATCGGTGTGATAAAGACACGCCCCGGCTACGCCAGTAGTATAGCCTATAACATAGACTCGGGCAACATTCCCTACATCCTCGGCACGATAGCCGGCGACGACACCATAATGATAGTGATAAAAGAAGAGGCTACCGAGGCCGATGTGGTGAGCGCACTGGAGAAAGTAGTGCCCGACATAGAAAAGAGTTAACCAAAACCTGTAATGGAAGATATTGAAGTTATGGTGGCAGGTCCGCAGCACGAGACCTACGTGGACACCATCCTTGAGACAATGGCGGCCGCAGCCAAGGTGCGCGGCACCGGAATAGCCAAACGCACACACGAGTATGTAGCCACCAAGATGATTGAGGGCAAGGCCGTGATAGCCCTGTGCGGCGACCGTTTCGTTGGGTTCAGTTACATTGAGACTTGGGGCAACAAGCAGTATGTCACCACGTCGGGACTGATTGTTTCACCCGACTTCCGCCACCGTGGCGTGGCTAAGAACATCAAGGACCTCACGTTCACCCTGGCCCGCACCCGTTGGCCGAAAGCAAAGATATTCAGTCTGACAAGCGGTTCGGCGGTGATGAAGATGAACACCCATCTGGGTTATCTGCCCGTGGTGTTTGCCGACCTGACCGACGACGAGGCTTTCTGGCGCGGTTGTGAGGGCTGCATCAACGTGGACGTGCTGCACCGCACGGAGCGACGCTACTGCATCTGCACGGGCATGCTCTACGACCCGGCCGACCATCCCGACGAAAAACTGCCCGTGACACTGCCGCCCGATGTGCTTGAGCGCATAAAGAATGCAGAGAGCAGTGACAAGTAAAACAAGAACAAACAAAGAAAATATACATAAAGATTATGGCAAAGAAGAAAGTGGTTGTGGCCTTTTCAGGAGGTCTGGACACGTCCTATACAGTGATGAAACTGGCACAGGACGGTTATGAGGTTCATGCAGCATGCGCCAACACTGGCGGTTTCAGCGACGAACAGTTGCGTAAGAACGAGGAGAACGCCTACAAACTGGGCGCAACGCAGTATGTGACGCTCGACGTGACGCACGAATACTATGAGAAATCGCTCAAATACATGATATTCGGCAACGTGCTTCGCAACAACTGCTACCCCATATCGGTGTCGTCGGAGCGCATATTCCAGGCCATAGCCATAGCGCGCTACGCCAACGAGATAGGCGCCGATGCCATAGCCCACGGTTCCACGGGTGCCGGCAACGACCAGATACGTTTCGACATGACATTCCTCGTGATGGCTCCGGGTGTGGAGATTATCACTCTCACACGCGACAAGGCTCTGTCGAGAAAGGAAGAGGTGGACTATCTGAACGACCACGGCTTCACGGCCGATTTCACCAAGCTGAAGTATTCCTACAACGTGGGCATCTGGGGCACGAGCATCTGCGGTGGCGAACTGCTCGACCCGACACAGGGACTGCCTGAGGAGGCTTATCTCAAGCACGTGACCAAGCAGGATGAGTCGCTGCTGAAGATCACGTTTGAAAAGGGCGAGATAAAGGCTGTCAACGGTGAGGTGTTTGACGACAAGGTGAAGGCCATACAGAAGATAGAGGAGATTGGCGCTGCCTACGCCATCGGCCGCGACTGCAACGTGGGCGACACTATAATAGGTATAAAGGGTCGCGTGGGCTTTGAGGCCGCCGCTCCAAAGCTGATTATCGAGGCACACCGCCTGCTGGAGAAGTCCACTCTGAGCAAGTGGCAGCAGTATTGGAAGGACCAAGTGGCCAACTGGTACGGTATGTTCCTCCACGAGAGCCAGTATCTTGAGCCGGTCATGCCCGACATGGAGGCCATGCTCACCTCGTCGCAGCGCAACGTGACCGGTACGGCCATACTCAAACTGCGTCCGCTCGGCTTCGAGACCGTTGGCGTTGACAGCGACAACGACCTCACCAAGTCGAAGCTCGGCGAATACGGAGAGATGCAACACGGATGGACAGCCGAGGAGGCAAAGGGCTTCATCAAGGTAAGCTCCACTCCCCTGCGCGTTTACTATGGCACTCACCCTGACGAGAAGAGATAGCAAATGATAAGAATTGGAATTTTAGGCGCAGCGGGATATACTGGCGGTGAGCTGATACGTCTTTTGCTCAACCATCCCGATGCTGAATTGGCGTTTGTCAATAGCGAGAGCAACGCCGGCAACCTTGTGACCGATGTTCACGAGGGACTCTATGGCGAAACGGATATTCGGTTTACAGCGGAAATGCCATTCGATGATGTCGATGTTGTGTTCTTCTGCTTCGGCCACGGCAAGAGCGAGGCGTTTCTGAAAGAACACTCCATACCAAAGGGAGTAAAGATAATAGACCTTGCGCAGGACTTCCGCCTGGCGGCTCCGGGCAACGACTACGTTTACGGACTGCCGGAAATCAACCGCGAAAGGATAGAGAAGGCCATGCACGTGGCCAATCCGGGATGCTTTGCCACCTGCATACAGCTCGGACTGCTGCCAGCGGCAAAGATGCAACTGCTGACGAAGGATGTTTCGGTGAACGCCATAACCGGTTCTACGGGTGCGGGACAGAAGCCTTCGGGCACCACCCACTTCTCGTGGCGCACGGACAACATGAGCATCTACAAGGCTTTCAACCATCAGCATGTGCCAGAAATCAAGCAGAGT
This sequence comes from bacterium, assembly GCA_963636905.1. Classification (GTDB taxonomy): domain Bacteria; phylum Bacteroidota; class Bacteroidia; order Bacteroidales; family Bacteroidaceae; genus Prevotella. The sequence goes on along the minus strand of CAVHML010000020.1, from coordinate 372 downwards.
CTGAAGCAGACACAAGGCCAGCTCGACGTGGACATCGACTTCATTCCCTATCGTGGCGACTTCGCCCGTGGCATATTCGCCACCGAAGTGGTGCGCACCGACGCTCCGCTGGAGCAGATAGTGGAGGGCTACAAAGAGTTCTATGCCGATGCCAAGTTCACACACTATGTGGACAAGGCCATCGACATGAAGCAGGTGGTCAACACCAACAAGTGTCTCGTTCACTGCGACAAGTATGGCGACAAACTGCTCATCACCTCAACCATCGACAATCTTCTAAAGGGCGCCGTGGGTCAGGCCGTGCAAAACATGAACCTGATGTTCGGCATCGACGAGACCGCCGGACTGAAGCTAAAGCCAAGCGCGTTTTGA
>CAVHML010000019.1:16679-19726 GCA_963636905.1 bacterium | reverse complement strand
GCAAGAGGGCATACCGTTTCAGGCATGCCCTCTTGCGTTGTACGCCTGCAGGGGGTCGAACCCTGGACACCCTGATTAAGAGTCAGGTGCTCTACCAACTGAGCTACAAGCGCATCCTTGCTGTTTGCGAGTGCAAAGGTAGGCGTTTTGTTTCGTTTCTCCAAACTTTTTCGTATTTTCTTTCCGCATTGGTGAAAGGTTTGCCGCCATTTGTCAGCATTTTGCTTGTCTCCTGCGTTTTTCTGCCGGGCAGCTTGGCGTGTTTTTTCTACTGACCCGTGGCTGCTCCAATGCTGTAGGACACGCCAGTGCCCGTCCACACGACAGGAAACAGGAAGTTCAGTATGGAAAAAACAGGCAAGTCCAAACTGTGTCGGGCTTGCCTGTTGAGAGGTACCTAGCAGAGTCGAACTGCTCTACACGGTTTTGCAGACCGTTACCTAACCGCTCGGCCAAGGTACCATTGCTTAATTGCGGTTGCAAAGGTAGTGATTTTATTTTATAATACGGCAAATTCTTTTGCCAAATTTGACAGAACAGGAAAATATCCGCCTGTTTTTCCTTTGAAATGCGTGCTGATGTACGGATTCTCCACCTTATTATAAGATATATAGGCGGTCGGCAGGTTGTACGTAAGAGCCGTTGCCGGCGTAAAACTGTGGTTTGCGCTGTACGGACACACGGAATTGTAGCGTGCTGTCCTTGGTTGCGCAATGGTCTGTACTCGGTTGTGCAATGGGCTGTCCCTGGTTGTGTAATGGTCTGTCCCCATCTGTGCGGCATTTTCAAAGCCGATGTTAGTGTGCCTCACCCCACCCCTTGTTCCGCTGACGCTCCACATTGTGCTGTTGAGATGCGGTCTCTCTGAGGCCAAAACCGCAGGGTTGCGGGCAACGGTTTGCGAGGTTTGCAAGCAACAAACCGCAGGTTTGGCTTGCCCTCTCCAATATTTATTGATAATTTTGGGGCGTGAAACCAAGGCATACAACACTCTTGAGGACAACAATTCTGCTGGGTGTGCTATTGCACTGTTCCGGTTTTGTCTTTTCCAGGGGCATACAAGACACCTTGGTGGTGGAGCGTATGTTCTCATACCGGCGCAATTTCACGGCAAACGCAAGCGGCAGCACGGGCAATGCGTACATCAAATACAATTTCCGCACCGTGAAGCGCAACCCTACCCTACTCTTAATCCCATCCATGTACTCCATTGCCAAGGGGCGGCGCAACTATGTGGGCGAGGTATATGGCCAAATTACGTACAACGACGTGGGCGACTACGGCATGAAACGTCAGGTTTTTGCCAGCACAATACCGCACAACCGCAAGACGATGCCCACGGTGATACAGTACATCAGCCCCGACCTCTACGGCGTATCCATATACAAGGACATCCTGTTGTCGCCGTTCAACCGCAGCAACAGGTTCTTCTACCGCTACAGAATCAGCCCTTCGTCTGACGGACGTTCCTGCATTACGTTCACGCCGAGGCGGAACAACACCCAGCTCGTTTCGGGTTTTGCCATCGTGGAGAACGAAACAGGGCGGATAGTCAACTGCCGGCTGAACGGGGAGCACGACATGGTGGAGTTTGACGTCGGGGTAAACATGGGCGAAAAGCCCGCCGGCAACGGTCTGCTGCCCGTTTCGTGTCAGGTGAGGGCGCAGTTCAATTTTGCGGGCAACAAGATAAGAGCCAACACCCTTGCCGTTTACAACTGCGACACTACCTTGCCCGACTCCGTGAACAACGTCTGTTCGCAGGAAGCGATGCAGTCACTGCGCCCCGTTGCACTGAATGCCGTGGAAGAGGAGGCATACCGGCAATACCAGGCCGAGCAGAACGCCGCAAGGGACACGGCTTCCACGTCGGCCGGCAAGCCGTTGGACAAGATGGGCAAGGCCGCTCTCGACATATTGGGCGACTATTTCATCAACAGCTCCAGCCTTGAAGCATCCGGCATCTCCGTCCGTCTGTCGCCGCTACTCAACCCTTCCTACCTCAGTTTCAGCCGCAGCCACGGCACAGCCTATAAGTTGAAGCTGGGCATACAGTACCTTTTCTCGCAGGAAAAGAGCATTTCGCTCAACCCGGACTTCGGCTATAACTTCAAGATTAAGCAGTTTTTCATAAACTCCACGTTAAGATACACTTACAATGCAAGCAAGCGGCGGTGGGCAGAGCTGACGTTTGCCAACGGAAACCGTATCGCCAATTCGAGCGTACTCGACAAGGTAAAGGAAGAAAGCATGGACACCGTGGACTTCAATGCGCTCAATCTCGACTACTTTAACGACAATATGCTCAAGGCAGCATGGAACACTACGGTGGGCAAGCGGCTCAACATCAATGTCGGAGGGGTCTATCACTGTCGCAAGGCTGTCAGTCCGGCATCGATGGCCGTGGCCGGCAAGCCTTCCACATACTACAGTTTCGCCCCGTTTCTCACCGCCACATACATCCCATATCCCACAGGGCCGGTGTTCACGGGCAACTATGAGCGCGGCGTGCGCCACATTCTCAGGTCGAATACCGAGTATGAGCGGTGGGAGTTTGACGCGTCTTTCAGCAAGAGGCTGCCCTGTATGCGCCGCTATTCGGTCAGGCTGGGCGGCGGATTCTACACGAACAAGGAGAGCGTCTATTTCGTTGACTTCAGCAATTTCCACGAGAACTACCTCCCCGGCGGCTGGGATGACGACTGGACAGGCGACTTCCAGCTGCTCAACAGCCAGTGGTACAATGCGTCACGCTACTACTTGCGCGGCAACGCCTCATACGAATCGCCCCTTCTCCTGCTCACTTGGACACCGCTGCTCGGCAAGTACGTGGAGATGGAGCGGCTGTATCTGAGCACTCTACATATACAACACACCCGTCCGTACTTCGAGTTGGGCTACGGATTTACCACCCGCTACTTCTCCGTCGGCCTGTTCGGCAGTTTTCTCAACGGCAGTTTCCACGAGTTCGGGAGCAAGTTCACCATCGAACTGTTCCGCCGCTGGTGACGCAACAGTACCTCCACGACCCGGTTTCCCCGCATTTT
>CAVHML010000019.1:0-16490 GCA_963636905.1 bacterium | reverse complement strand
CGTTTTGCCGTTCACAGAGCAAGGCGTTTCGCCTCACAACCGCACCGTTTCTTCGTGAAAAACAATTCTAAAAAACGCCGCAAAACTTGTACGGTTGGGATAATAACATTATCTTTGCAAATATAAAAGACATCTTTGAAATAGATAAACGACGTAACAACATACAGGGTCGTATCGGTTCGATTGGGATACTCATCAATTAAAAACGAAAACCGGGATGACTTCTTTTGCCAATGGCGGGCCACAGACCTTCGGGTAGCAGGAATGCCGGTGGATTACAAAGGCAAAGAGCTCCCAAATCTTATACTATAGGAGTTTTCATCACATCATCGGTACGGCCCTTCTTTTACACTTACACACAAATGTTTTCCGGAATAATAGAAGAGTTCGCCACAGTTGTGGCCGTAAGGCGTGACCGCGGCAACGTTGACCTCACGCTCAAGTGCTCGTTTACGGGCGAGTTGAAGATAGACCAGAGCGTGTCGCACAACGGAGTGTGCCTCACCGTGGTGGCCATAGACGGCGAAAACTACACCGTAACGGCCATGAAGGAGACCTTGGAGCGCAGCAATATCGGGCTGCTCAAGCCTGGCGACAAGGTGAATGTGGAGCGTTCGATGATGATGAACGGGCGGCTTGACGGCCACATCGTGCAGGGTCACGTTGACAAGACGGCACGCTGTATAAACAAGGAGGACGCCGACGGCAGCACATACTTCACTTTCGAGTACGAGGAAGACCGGGCGATGGCGCGCAACGGCTATTTCACGGTGGACAAAGGCAGTGTCACGGTCAACGGGGTGTCGCTCACGGTGTGCAACCCCACGGCCAACACATTCAAGGTGGCCATAATACCTTATACAATGGAGCACACCAACTTCTGCGACATCGGCATCGGCACGGTGGCAAACATCGAGTTCGACATCATAGGCAAGTACATCGCGAGACTGTCGCAACTCTAAAAAACCATTAAACAAGCCCGGTTCAAATAGAGGAATCGGGCTTTTATCTCTACTAACTGCCCTCAAACGTCTATCTTTTTTGCCGCCACAGACCTTAATATATACTTTTGCACCGAACAAAACAGACAAGACAAACATGAAGAAAGGTTTAGTTATTTGTGCGGTTGCACTGTTTGCCGGCACTGTCAGCACCTTCAGCCAGACGCAAAAGGCGTGGACGCTGAAGGAATGTATCGACTATGCCATGGCAAACAACCTGTCGCTCAAAAAGAACAGCCTCACAAGACAGTCGTCAACCGAGGACTGGAAGCAGGCCAAGGCCAACCTGCTGCCGTCGCTCTCGGCCTCTACCAACCAGTCGATGGGCTACCGCCCGTGGGTGAACGAGGGAGTGAGCACAGTGAGCAACGGCACAGTGTCAACAAGTGTCAACAAGACTTACTACAACGGCAGCTATTCGCTCGGCGCAAGCTGGACGGTTTGGAACGGCAACAAGAACCGCAACAACGTGAAACTGGGCAAACTGGAAGAGCGGAAGGCCGAACTGGACTCCGTGACCACGGCCAACACCATACAGGAACAGATTGTCCAGCTGTACGTACAGATACTCTACACGGCCGAAGCCGTCAGGGTAAACCGTGAAAGCCACGACATCAGCGAGAAAAACGAGCAGCGCGGCAAGGAAATGGTGGCCGCCGGGAAGATGTCACAGGCCGACCTCGCAAGGCTTACAGCCCAGACCGCACAGGACCAATATAATATTGTGGAGTCCGAAAGCAACCTTCTGAAGTACAAGACCCAGCTGAAACAGCTTCTCGAAATAACGGGTGACGAGGCGTTTGACGTGGCCATACCACAGGCAACCGACGACCAGGCGTTGGCAACCCTGCCCTCGTTGCAGTCTGTCTATCAGTCTGCCGTGGCCTCAAGGCCGGAGATAGAAAACAGCAAGCTGGCCATCAAGAGCGGCGAGATAAGCATTGCCGTAGCCAAAGCCGGCCATTTGCCCACGCTAAGCCTCACCGGAAGTGCCGGAACAAGCAGCACTTCAATGAACGACAAGGCCTGGGGCAAGCAGATAAAGACCAATTTCGACGCAATGGTGGGCGCTACGCTGAGCATACCCCTGTTCGATAACCGCAGCACACGCACCGCTGTCAACAAGGCAAAGATACAACAGGCACAAAACTACATTGACTTGCAGGACAAGCAAAAGACTCTTTACAGCACCATCGAGGGCTACTGGATTGACGCAAACGCCAACCAGCAGAAGTTCAGGGCGGCAAAGGCCAACGTGGAGAGCGCACAGGCGAGCTACGACCTGCTAAGCGAGCAGTTCAAACTCGGCCTGAAAAACATCACGGAGCTTATGGCCGGCAAGACATCCCTACTGTCTGCACAGCAGGACATGCTCCAATCCAAGTACATGGCCATCCTTGACAGACAGCTCCTGAACTTCTACGAGGGCAAAACCATGGACCTTTGACCTGAAGCAAAGGCAGAAACGACAACAAACGAAACAATAAACGACTATGAAAAAGATAAGCAAGATTTGGATACTGGCCGCTGTGGTGCTGGCCATCGCCGTGGTTGCGTGGCTGATGTCCACGGGCAAGAAGGAGAGCCAGGTGACTTTCGATACGGCAACCGTGGCTCCGGCCAACATACAGAACAGCATAACGGCCACAGGAAGCATAGAGCCGGTGACATCCGTTACCGTCGGCACGCAGGTGTCGGGAATTGTCAATAAGATTTTCGTCGATTACAACAGCAAAGTGACCAAGGGACAGGTGATAGCCGAGCTTGACAAGACCAATCTGACGAGCGAACTCAACACGGCAAAGGCCAACCTGCAAAGTGCACAGAGCACTTTCAACTACGAGAAGTCGAACTATGAACGCTACAAGACGCTCTACGGCAAGGGTCTGGTGAGCACTGACGAGTATGAAAGCGCGCGCCTGAACTACCAGAAGGCCAAGGAGACTGTGGCCACAGCCAAGGAAACGGTGCAGAAAGCCCAGACCAACCTCGGCTATGCCACCATTACGTCACCCATAGACGGTGTGGTGCTGTCTAAATCTGTGGAGGAAGGCCAGACCGTTGCGGCCAGCTTCAGCACCCCGGAGCTGTTCAAGATAGCCAAAAACCTTACAGATATGCAGGTGGTGGCCGACGTTGACGAGGCCGACATAGGCGACGTGAAGGAGGGCGAGCGCGTTTCGTTCACCGTAGATGCCTATCCAGACAACACATTCAGCGGCACTGTGACACAGGTGCGCCAAGAGGCCACCACAACCAACAACGTTGTGACATACGAAGTGGTGATAAGCGCACCCAATGCCGACCTGAAACTGAAGCCGGGGCTTACTGCCAACGTCACCATCTATACCGCCGAGAAGCAGGGAGTGCTGAGTGTTCCGAGCAAAGCGCTGCGTTTCTCGCCCACGGCGGAGACGGTTGGCAAGCGCAAGATTGTGGATTGCAAAGGCAAGAACAAGGTCTGGACTCTCGACGGCAACACTCTGAAAGCCCATGCCGTGCAGATAGGAATGTCTGACGGTACAAACACGGAGATAATCAGCGGCATCAGCCGTGGCACAAAGGTCGTTACGGAGATAAAGGAGATGCAGACTGAAGACGAAACCGCCCAAGGCGAGCAGGAGCAGTCGCCGTTTGCTCCGGGTCCGAAGCGCAACGACAAAAAGAAATAAAACCGCTCTGAAACCATGCAAGATAACAGTAACAAGAAGGTTGTCATAGAGCTGCAGAATGTGAAACGCAGCTTCATGGTGGGCGACGAGATGGTTCACGCCCTGCGGGGAGTGTCGTTCAAGATATACGAGGGCGAGTTTGTCACCATCATGGGCAAGTCCGGCTCCGGCAAATCGACGCTTCTGAACCAGCTGGGATGCCTCGACACGCCATCAAGCGGCGAGTATCTGCTCGACGGAGTGTCTGTCCGCACCATGTCAAAGCCGCAGAGGGCGGTGCTGCGCAACCGCAAGATCGGGTTCATCTTCCAGAACTACAATCTTCTGTCGAAGACTACGAGCGTGGAGAACGTGGAGTTGCCGCTCATGTATAACAAGGATGTGAGCGCAACCGAACGCCACAGCCGCGCAGTGGAGGCACTCAAGGCCGTGGGACTGGGCGACCGCCTCTACCACAAGTCCAACCAGATGTCGGGAGGGCAGATGCAGCGTGTGGCAATAGCCCGTGCGCTGGTGAACAACCCTGCGGTGATACTCGCCGACGAGGCCACGGGAAACCTCGACACGCGCACTTCGTTCGAGATACTCGTGCTCTTCCAGAAGCTCCATGCCGAGGGGCGCACCATTATCTTCGTCACCCACAACCCGGACATAGCCAACTATTCGAGCCGCAACATCATGCTGCGCGACGGCCACGTGATAAGCGACGAATACAACAGCAATATCCAGTCGGCCGCAGAGGGGCTTGCCGCACTGCCAATAAGCACCGACGAGTGACGCAAGGCAAGGCCGCATTTCCGTAAATGCCGCCTTTACGATTCATAAACGCCACCTTTAGCACCCGTAAACGTTACCTTTACGGGTCGTAAATGCCGCCTTTACGAAAACAGGCGTCATACATACAGATATAAAACAAGCAAGACAATGAATTATACCAACCTGTTCAAGATAGCCCTGAAAGCCATTTTCGCCAACAAGACCCGCTCGTTTCTCACGGCGTTGGGCATCATCATCGGTATAGCTTCGGTGATTACCATGCTTGCAGTGGGTCAAGGCACCAAGCAAAGCATACAGTCGAACATCGCAGAAATGGGTTCCAACATGATAATGATTAGCCCCGGTGCTGACATGCGCGGCGGTGTCAGACAGGATGCCTCGTCGATGGAAACCCTCAAGATGGCAGACTATGAGGCCATCCGCGACGGTTGCCGCTACATCAAGGCCATAAGCCCCATGGTAAGCAGCAGCGGACAGTTCATATACGGCAACCAGAACACGCCGTCGTCCATATATGGCATCAACAGGGACTACCTTGAGATACGCCAGCTGACCGTTGCCGACGGCGAAATGTTCACCGACGCTGAGATAAAGTCGAGCGCGAAGGTGTGCATCTTGGGACAAACGGTGGTGGACAACCTCTTTCCCGACGGCAGCGACCCCATCGGCAAGGTGGTAAGGTTCAACTCCATACCGTTCAGGGTGATAGGCGTGCTGAAAAAGAAGGGCTACAACTCCATGGGAATGGACCAGGACGACCTCGTGCTTGCACCCTATACGGCTGTAATGAAGCGTATTCTGGCACAGACATACCTCGGCGGCATACAGTGCTCGGCCATTACCGAGGGCGTAACCGACAAGGCCACAGAGGAAATAACCGAGATACTGCGCCGCAACCACAAACTCAAGGATGCTACGGAGACCACTGAGGCCGACGAAGACGACTTTAACATCCGCTCACAGGAGGAGTTGGCGTCGATGATGAACTCCACTACCGACATGCTCACCATACTTCTCGGTTGCGTGGCCGGCATTTCGCTCGTTGTAGGCGGCATCGGCATAATGAACATCATGTACGTTAGCGTCACGGAGCGCACCCGCGAGATCGGTCTGCGCATGAGTGTCGGGGCACGAGGCATCGACATACTCAACCAATTCCTTATAGAGGCGGTGCTCCTGAGCGTGACCGGCGGCGTCATAGGCGTCATTCTCGGAGTGGGAGCGTCCTACTCCATCAAGATGTTTGCCCATTGGCCGATAGCAATCCAGCTGTGGACGATAGTGATGAGCTTCGCTGTCTGCACCCTGACCGGGGTGTTCTTCGGATGGTACCCGGCCAAAAAGGCGGCACAGCTCGACCCGATAGAAGCACTGAGGTATGAATAGGAACAAGACAACCGAGTGGTTGGTGCACATAGCCATCTGGGCTGTCATGTTCATCTGGCCGCTCATGTTCATGAACAGGGGCAATGGCGTAAGCGCACGCCAGATACTGTTTATGAGTATGGCGCAGTTGACACTGATGGTTGCCTTTTACACCAACTATCTCTGGCTGACTCCCAAGTTCTTTATCGGTGGCAACAAGCGTTTCTTCTGGATTTTCAACGCCGTGATGATTGTCTGCCTGAGCATAGCCCTGCACTATTGGATGGAAATGACCCACCATCTGTTCGACCCGAACCGCCCCAGACCCGCCGAATCGCTGCACTTGTCGCTGGTGTTCACCCTGCGGGACATGTTCAACCTTACGATTGCGGCGGCAATTGCCACAACCATACAACTGTCAAAGCGGTGGCAGACTTCGGAAAGCGCAAGACAACAGGCTGAAGCGGCCAGGACAGAAGCGGAACTGCGCAACCTGCGCACGCAACTGAACCCGCATTTCCTGCTCAACACGCTCAACAACATCTACGCCCTCACCGCCATCGATGCGCAAAGGGCGCAGACGGCCATACAGGAGCTTAGCAAACTGCTGCGTCACGTACTGTATGACAACGAAGAACAGTTCACTGACGTAAGGGATGAGGTGCAGTTCTTGCAAAATTACGTCAACCTGATGAAGATAAGGCTTCCGGAAAGCGTCGATGTAAGGCTGACTGCCAGTCTTCCTGAGGCGTGTCAGGCGAGAATAGCGCCACTTCTGTTCATCTCACTCGTGGAAAACGCTTTCAAACATGGCGTGAGTACTACCGAAAAGAGCTTCATCCACATCGACTTTAAGGCCGACAACGACAGGATAGAGTGCTGCATTGAGAACAGCAACCACCCGAAAAACGCCTCCGACCACAGCGGTCACGGCATAGGACTCAAGCAAGTGGCCAGCCGGTTGGAGCTGTTGTACCACGGAAAGTACGAATGGACGAAGTGCGTAAACGCCGAAAACACAGTATATACATCCAAAATAATCATATATGACACTAAACTGCGCGATAATTGATGACGAGCCTTTGGCAGTAGACTTGCTGTCAAGCTATGTGAACAAGACCCCTTTCCTCAACCTGACAGGAGGCTACAACAGTGCCATTGCCGCCATTAAGGACTTGAAGTCTAACCCTGTTGACCTGATATTCCTCGACATACAGATGCCGGAGCTTAGCGGTATCGAGTTCGCAAAGATACTTCCGAGGAGCACAAAGATTGTTTTCACCACAGCATTCAGCAAGTATGCAGCCGAAGGTTATGACGTTGACGCCCTCTACTACCTGCTTAAGCCCATCAGTTACGAGGACTTTCTGAAAGCAGCCAATAAGGCTCTCAAGTGGTTTGAGGAGCGTGAGCGTCCTGAAAGCTACCGTTCCGACCGCTTTGTGTTCGTCAAAAGCGACTACAAGCTACAGAAAATCGCGTTCGACGACATCCTTTACATCGAGGGAGTCAAGGACTACGTGCGCATAACCATGGCCAACGGCGACAAGATCATGTCGCTTATGAACCTCAAGAAGCTGGAAGACCGTCTGCCGTCGCCGGAGTTCATGCGCATACACCGTTCATATATCGTTCACATGAACAAGATTGAGGTGGTGGACAGGCTGCGTGTAGTATTTGGAAACACCTACATTCCAATATCAGACAGCTACAAGGACAGCGTTATGGCCTACATTGACCGCCACACACTGCTGTAGTTTTGCGGCCAAAGCCAAGCATTGGCAAGCTCTGACGGCTGCAATCTTATGCCCAATCCAGCAACTGGCGTGGCTCGGAGATAAAGGTTTCGGCTCCGTTCCGGATGAGAAAGTCCTTGTCACGGAAGCCCCAAAGGACGCTAATGCAGGGCAATCCGCTGTTCCGGGCGGTGGCTACGTCAACGTCACTGTCACCTATATATACTGCGTCAGCCTTGTTTGCGCCCAATTGCCGCAGGGCTTCCTTAACTGTGTCGGGTGCCGGCTTCTTGCGGATGCCCTCCCTTTCACCGATAGCCACCTCCACGGTGTCGCTGAAGAAGTGCCTGCACAGTTCCTGAGTGGCGGTATAGAACTTGTTGCTCACCACTGCAATCCTCTTGCCGCGCCGTTTCAGTTCCGCAAGTGTTTCGCTGATGCCAGGATAAGGGCGTGTAGTGTCGAGCGAATGTTCGAGATAGTGGCTGCGGAACGTGGCATAGACTTCCTCAAACTTCGGGTTTCCCTGTCCTCCGGGCACCGCTCTTTCCATCAGTTTCTTCACTCCGTTGCCCACAAAGCGGCGCACGTCGTCGATAGAGTGTTCGGGCAGTCCGTGTGTCCGCAGTGCATAGTTGGTGCTTGCGGCCAAGTCTTCGAGCGTAGATAGCAGTGTGCCGTCAAGGTCGAATACGTATGTGTTGTATTCCTTCATCGTTTGCTCCTTGTTACCATTGTCTTTATCTTTCTGTTGAATTGCTCTGCTTCCAGCAACTCCTCTATTGTCAGTGCCATTCTGTACTCCCAGCGGTTGTAATGGTCGCTCGGAGTGTTGATTCGTTCCTGCCTTGCGTGCTTTGAACGCAGTTCTGACGACATTGCGAGCCAGTCCTGGATGGGCAAAACGCACAGCATTGAAGGGCAATACAGGTGCCTTGCTATGATTTCCTCCGCAGTCTGTGCCGGCAAGTGTTCCGGTGCCCTACCCTCTTTCTGCAACATGGTGACGTAAAACCGCATGGCTGCCTCGCGGTTCTCCTCCCACCACAGTCTCAATGTGGGCATATCGTGGGTGGAAGTGGCGGCCATGCTTCGGTAGGGGTACGCTCCAAGGTGAGCAAACTCGAAGCCCGGCTGCTTGGGAAGCGTCTGTACCTCGGTTGTGAGTATGCGTAGCGTGTCGAGAACAGGCTCCACACAGTCGGGAAGCATGCCGAGGTCCTCGCCGCACACCAACATACGGGTGCCCTTGAGCACGTTTGGCAGCCTTTTCATGGCCTGTGCGCCCCAGAACAGGTTGTGACGCTGGTAGAAATAGTGGTTGTAGATGCGCATGAACGCGTCCTTGTCCTCCGCAGCCAGTGTGGTGAACACAGGTATCTGGCAGGCATTTATGCGCGGATGGTACATTCCCGGATTGCTACTGTCCTCTATGAACAGCACATCGTCAAGCAATTGGTACAGTCCCTCGCGTATCCAGATGCTGTTTTCGTCGGTCTTTCCGTCCATAACCGCCTCTATTTTCCTTTGCGTGCCGTATTCTTCGCGCAGGTCATAGAGGCCGTAGCCCTTGCTGACGAGGAAGTTTGCGCGCACATAGTCGGCGTGTACGCCGAACAGCCGGTCGAGTACCTTGTCGTTGATGAACGGGCGGGTGAACAAATCCCGGCGGAATGTGAGTCCGAAGTATTCGATTTCGCCGGCCGCCATGGGCAGTGACGGCGAGAAATGCCCCAGTTGGGCGTGCTTGGCATGGGCGGGTATCTCCCAAATACGGAAGTATCCGAGCACGTGGTCGATGCGTATGGCGTCGAAATACTGTGCGGTATGCTCCAGCCGTCTGTGCCACCAGCGGTATCCGTCGGCGGCCAGCGCATCCCAGTTGTACGTCGGGATGCCCCAAACCTGCCCGTTCGGATATGCCGTGTCGGGCGGTGTACCTGCCGAAGCGGCGGTATTGAAGTACCGGGGCGTAGTCCACACCTCCACACTGTCGCGGCTGACACCCACAGGCAGGTCGCCCATGAGCACAACTCCCTGACTCCGTGCATAGTCGGCGGCCTCTTTCAACTGGCTGTGCAGCAGGTATTGCACGAAAAACACCCGTTCTGCGGCACGGCTGTTGGCCGCACAGAAGTCGCCGACAGCCGCTTCGTCATACACGGACAGCTCTTTCCAGTCGCCGAACCGGGCTGTCCCGAACTTGTCGCGCAGCAGACAGAAGGCTGCATAGGGCATCAGCCAGTCCTTATTGCCGCTGACAAAGGACTTGAATGCGCCGGAAGCGCACACCGTCGCGCCCCTTTCGGCAAACAGATCGTCGAGATAGGCACGCTTAACCCTGTCCACGGCACAATAGTCGCTATGGGAAAAGGTGTTCAGCTCAAGCCTCTGGCGGTGGTAAACGGTCATCTTGGCCTTGTCGGACAGCACTCCCGCTGCCTCCAAATCGACGTAATGAGGATGCAGGGCGTGGCAGGAAACGGCATTGTACGGGCTGGAATCCATCCAGTCGCGGCGCATTGTCGTGTCGTTGACGGGCAACAGCTGTATCACCTTCTGGCCGGTAAGCACCGCCCAGTCCACCATCCGGCGCAAGTCGCCGAAGTCTCCCACACCGTAAGAGCGGCGGCTTCGCAGGGCAAACACGGGCACTGCCACCCCGGCGGCACGCCACATTTGCTCCCTAAGGCGCAGTATTCCGCCGTCGAGAACGAGCACCTGGCCGTCGGAAACGGCACGGTCGCCGGTGGTGCGGTTGTCGCCTTCCTCCCACGCCACAAGCCCTTGGCTGCGGCCATCGACCACCACGTACTTGTATTCCAGCGGGAAATTCATTATGCCCGCAACGTTTATCGACAGCAACCACTGCTGCTGTCCGGCGTACTGCATCGGAATATAGCGCGATTCGCTCCAGTCGCCTATGGCAGGATGGCCTCCGCACACGCCCAACGACTGCCCCGGACGGAGCTGGGGAGCCGAGACGCGGAACACGACGGTGCGCCTGAACAGCGGCAGGTGCAGCGGTTTCACCTCCTCATTGGGCTGACCGTGTGTGGCAGTGAGGTATGCGTTGGTGTAAAGGTGGCTCTGCAACGGTATGTCGCGCCAACTGTCGGGCATGAAATAGTCCTTTGTCGGGTCGAAAGCCATGGTTCTCGGCACTCCGTCCCACTCGCTTCGCAGGATGTTACCGCCGGCATCCTTTACCTTATATATATATGTGAACGACTCCAGTGCGCACTGGCGCGACTCTATGGCGGTGGTTTCCAGCGTCCACACCTGCCCGTCGTCGGTGTTCATGGGCAGGTCGCTGCGGCGCAAACTGCCGTCGCGCCCCCTGTAAACGATGTCCACATGAAGCCTTTCGCCCCAAATGGTATTGTAATCAAGCCTGAAGTGAAGTTTCATCTCTATGCTTTGGCAAGTATAAGTTCGCCATACAAAGGTAGCAAAAAAACGATGCAGGGCTAAACATTTGGGGAGAAAACGACTGAAAGATGCGCAGACAGCGGCAACAGCCCTGCGGTTGGCAGGACTCATGCGTGCCGTGAGCGATGCGGAGCGGCTGATTTTTTCGGGACAAACCGCCCGTACCGCATTGCCGAAAACCCTGCTTCTCAAGTCAAGCTCTACAGTTTTGCAAGTCTCTGGCAGCCAGCTGTTTCCACAAAGCGCGCGGTTACGCCCCGCAAACGGGCGGGTTTTGCACCGCAAACGGCCTGTTTACGGATCGCAAACCGCCGGGTTACGGTGTGGAAACGGGTGGTTTGTGCCACGGCAGTGCCCTGTTCTTTTTCAAAAATGTTTAAGGTTGCGGTCTGCAAAAGGCTGAAAACATTTCCCCGTCTTTGGGAAAAAGTGTATCTTTGCGCCGCATTTGTTAGATGTAAAGCTATGAAAAAGTCAAAGCAAAGACGCACCCTCCGCACTGTAACCGTGGCGTTGCTGCTGGTGGCAGGGCTTGTCTGCTACTGCTTCCTGTCTGATTTTTCCCGTAAAGATACCGTCCAATACGTCTGCATTGACGCTGACGACACCCAAGACTCGGTCTTTGCCAAGCTCCAGCCCATCGCTTCGGGCAGCGCAATGTTCGTGTTCCGCACCCTCGCGCGCCACAGCGGCTACGCCAACCACGTGCGCACGGGTCGCTATGCGGTGCGTCCTGACGAAAGTACCATAAGGGTTTTCCGCCATATAAAGAACGGTTTGCAGACCCCGGTGAGCCTTACCATACCCGAAACGCGCACTCTCGACCGTCTGGCCGGCGCACTTTCAAGGAAGCTCATGCTCGACAGTGCCTCCACAGCGCAGGCTTTTGCCGACGAAGCATTCTGTTCGCGCTACGGATATGACACGGCCACCATCGCAGCCCTGTTCATTCCGAACACCTACGACATCTACTGGAACGTGACACTCGACCGTTTCATGGAACGTATGCAGAAGGAAAACAGGCGTTTCTGGTCGCCCCGGCGGCTTGAAAAGGCCAAGAGCATGGGGCTGACACCCGTTGAGGTGGCCACAATGGCCAGCATCGTTGACGAAGAGACGGCCAACAACGCCGAGAAACCCATGATTGCCGGAATGTACTACAACCGCCTGAAGAGCGGAATGCCGCTTCAGGCCGACCCGACGGTCAAGTTCGCATGGAAAGACTTCGGTCTGCGCCGCATATACCACAAACTTCTGGCGATAAACAGCCCGTACAACACATACAAAAACGCCGGACTGCCGCCCGGCCCCATCAAGATAGCCTCCGTGAAGGGCATAGACGCAGTGCTCAACCACACCCGCCACGACTATATATATATGTGTGCCAAGGAAGATTTCTCCGGCTCGCACAACTTCGCCCGTACATATAGCGAGCATTTGGCCAACGCCGCCAAATACAGCAAGGCACTTAACGAGCGTGGAATAAAGTAGTCACGGCCACATCCCGACGGGTTGCGCGAGCCGTTTGCGCATCCTTTTGCCCCGAAACAGCACTCTGCGGACTCCACACAGCACTCTGCGCCCCTGAAACAGGCAAATAAAAGCAACAAAAGTTTTGGTAGTTGTAATAAAAAGGCTAACTTTGCATCCGATTTTCAAGAATTGCCAATGAAGAATGACCGGATTAAGAATCAGTACCGTATAAACGAGCAGATTCGAGTGCGTGAAGTACGCATCACAGATGACAATGGTTCCATTGTCGTCCCGACGCGCCAGGCTCTGGATATGGCTCGGGAACAAGGGGTGGACCTGGTGGAAATATCACCTAACGCGACCCCTCCGGTATGCCGTCTCATTGACTATTCCAAGTTCCTTTACCAACAAAAGAAGCGCGCAAAGGAGCTTAAGGCAAAGCAAGTGAAGGTTGAAGTGAAGGAAATACGCTTCGGGCCACAGACAGACGAGCACGACTACAACTTCAAGCTGAAACATGCAAAGGAATTTCTGGAGGGTGGCAACAAGGTACGCGCCTATGTGTTCTTCCGTGGCCGCTCCATTCTGTTCAAGGAACAGGGGGAAGTGCTGCTTCTGAGGTTTGCCAACGACTTGGAGGAGTACGGTAAAGTGGAGCGCATGCCGTCGCTTGAGGGCAAAAAGATGTTCATCTACATCGCCCCAAAAAAGGCCGGAGTGGTGAAAAAGAGCCAACAGGCTTTGGACAAGGAACGGAAAGAGAGCGAAAACACTGCGGATGCACCCGCCGAAAGCACTCCTGAAGTCTCGGAAACGCCGGCCAACGGCGGACTTCTGGCCAACGCAAAAATCAGTGCCGATGCACTCAAGAAGCTGAAAGGCGGAGAATAGGCAGAAAAGAAAGACAAGAAAAAGTGCGTAACGCCCGGTATATGCGTTGCCACGTAACAAATAACAATCATAAACAACAAAACAATGCCAAAAGTAAAGACAAACTCCGGCGCAAAGAAGAGATTTCGTTTGACCGGAACAGGTAAGATTAAGAGACACCATGCGTTTCACAGTCACATCTTAACCAAGAAGACTAAGAAACAAAAGCGTAACTTGGTGCACCAGACCGTGGTTTCCACCGACGACATGAAGCAGGTTCGCGACCTGTTGCGTCTCCGTTAATCCCATTTGTCTAACGATTAAAGAACAAAATTATGCCAAGATCAGTCAATCATGTTGCTTCAAGAGCAAAGAGAAAGAGAATCCTGAAACTCACACGCGGCTACTTCGGTGCCCGCAAAAACGTGTGGACGGTAGCCAAAAACACTTGGGAGAAAGGTTTAACATACGCATACCGTGACCGCCGCAACAAGAAGCGCAACTTCCGCGCACTGTGGATACAACGCATCAATGCTGCCGCACGTCTGGAAAACATGAGCTACTCCACTCTCATGGGTGCTCTTCACAAGGCAGGAATCGAGATTAACCGCAAGGTACTCGCTGACCTCGCAGTGAACAACCCGGAGGCTTTCAAGGCCATAGTAGCCAAAGTGAAGTAAAAAGGCTCGCGCTAAAAGCGGGAACCACGAGCATATAAATAGCGCAGTCTGACTGTTTCAGGCTGCGCTATTTTCCAATAATAGATGTATCCCTGTCAGAAACGGAAACAAACCTAAGGCATGACTGAAGTAAAGATAGACGACCAAGCTCTGAAACAGGCGGCGCAAGACGGCATGGACGCCTTTGTCGAGGTGTTTGTCAACGCCATCCGCACCGCAATAGGCGGCGAACTTACGGCTGAAACCATGCAGGAACTCAATGCGGAACAGCTGACTCTGCTGGCCTACGACACTCTCCGCACGGAAGTAATGGACGGCGGGTTCGTGCAACTGATACACAACGGCTACGGAGGCTTCATCTTCCGCAACCCGTTTGGCAAAGCCATGCGTCTGTGGGGCATAGATACGCTCGCGACTCTCATAAACAAGGGGCACAAACTGTACGGCAAATACCGAACGGAGATAGAGACAGACTGCTCTGACGAGGAGTTTATGGCCATGTTCGAGCAGTTTCCGCAGTTTGACGACCTCGACGATGCCTTTGTGGAGTATGAAGAGGAGTGGACGGAAGCCGTAGCACACTATATAGACAGCCACATTGACCGGTTTGCCACAATAGTAAAGTGACAAAACTCGTAGAGGCAGGAAACGGAAACGTGGATGCGCCGGCAATTAAAGACCGGTTTTTCTCCAACCAACACACATTTTTGCACCAATGAACAAGGAAGAAGAGCTGATAAGGAAGAAGAGTCCTGTGAACATACGCAACAAGAAGGCCTCGTTCGAGTACTTCTTCATTGACACATACACAGCCGGCATTGTTCTCACAGGCACGGAGATAAAGTCGATAAGGATGGGCAAGGCGAGTCTTGTTGACTCATTCTGCTTCATCAACAACGGCGAGATATGGGTGAAAGGCATGAACGTAAGCCCGTATTTCTACGGTTCGTACAACAACCACGAGATGAAACGCGACCGCAAACTGCTGCTTAACAAGCGGGAAATACAGAAGTTGCAGAGCGCAACAAAGCAGACTGGCTACACCATTGTACCGCTTCTGGTATTCATCGACGGCAACGGACGCGCAAAAATGGACATCGCTCTGTGCAAAGGAAAGAAGGATTACGACAAGAGACAGACTCTCAAGGAGAAAGAAGACCGCAGAGAGATGGACAGAGCGATAAAACACTATTGAAATCCACTCGACATATAAACTCAAACGAAAGGAGTTAAATCCGTGACTCTTAGAGACATCATCAAACAGCGCATACTCGTGCTCGACGGAGCCATGGGTACGATGATACAGCAGTACGGGCTGGGAGAAGAAGACTTCCGGGGCAGCCGCTTCAAGGGCATCGAAGGCACAATGAAGGGCAACAATGATATGCTCAACATAACGCGTCCCGATGTCATAAGCGACATTCACCGCAAGTATCTGGCCGTCGGAGCCGACATTATCACAACCAACACGTTCAGTAGCCAGCGCATTTCGGAGGCAGACTACGGCCTTGAGGACTACAGTCGCGAGATGTCGTTGGAAGGAGCGCGCCTTGCAAGGCGTGCCGCCGACCAGTATTCCACTCCCGAATGGCCAAGATTTGTGGCGGGTTCGGTGGGTCCTACCAACAAGACCTGTTCCATGAGTCCCGACGTGAGCGACCCTGCTGCGCGCGAACTGACCTACGACACTCTGCTGGATGCCTACACGGAACAGATAGACGCTCTGGTTGAAGGCGGTGTGGACGCCATTTTGATTGAGACAATATTCGACACGCTCAACGCAAAGGTGGCCATCGACGCTGCCATGAGTGTGATGGAACGCCGAGGAGTGGACCTCCCGATTATGCTTTCTGTTACGGTTAGCGACCTTGCGGGGCGCACTTTGAGCGGCCAGACGCTCGATGCATTCCTCGCAAGCGTAAGCACCTACCCCGTTTTCTCCGTCGGTCTCAACTGCTCTTTCGGTGCCGACCAGATGAAAAACTATCTGCGCGAACTCGCAGCTCGCGCACCTTATTATATCAGTGCCTACCCTAACGCCGGTCTGCCCAACAGTTTGGGGCTGTACGACGAGTCGCCTGAGA
Organism: bacterium; assembly: GCA_963636905.1. GTDB lineage: Bacteria > Bacteroidota > Bacteroidia > Bacteroidales > Bacteroidaceae > Prevotella. The sequence continues at coordinate 400 of CAVHML010000019.1, read as the reverse complement.
GCATGGCTCCCAAGATTGGCGAGTTTATCGACGAGGGACTTGTGAACATAATCGGCGGATGCTGCGGCACAACCGAGCAGTTCATTGCCAAATACGTGCCGCTCGTGGCCGGAAAGAAGCCACACTGCCCTGCCCCGAAGCCCGAAACGATGTGGCTGAGTGGACTGGACTTGCTCAACGTAACACCGGAAGTGCGCTTCGTAAACGTCGGCGAGCGGTGCAATGTGGCCGGTTCGCGCAAGTTTCTCCGCCTCATAAAGGAGAAGAACTACGACGAAGCCATCGGCATAGCACGCCGGCAAGTGGCCGACGGGGCACTCGTGATAGACATAAACATGGACGACGGACTGCTCGACGCCAAGGCTGAGATGGTTCACTTCCTCAATATGATTGCGGCGGA
>CAVHML010000018.1:155-20105 GCA_963636905.1 bacterium | reverse complement strand
ACATCATTTCCGAATTTGGTCTTACTGCCACTACCGCCAAGCGTTATATGCGCCAGCTTACAGAGTACGGCTATCTTGAAGCGCATGGCGGCAACAGAAATCGCAGTTATAGTATCATCAAGATATTACCTACAACAATATAATCTAAAAACGAATAGCTTATGAAGAAATTATTTCTTGTAGTTATGGCAACATTGTTGCTTGCTGCTTGTACAAAGTCACCGGAGCAAAAAGCTGAAGCCCTAATAAAAGAGCAAATGCAAAAGACGTTGTATCATCCCGACACCTATGCTCCGTCTGGAACACAGGTGGATAGTGCGTTCACTCCTTATGATGACCCTGATTTTTATGAAAAGACATTGAAGCTCGCAAAACTTGGTATGGTCATAGACAAGTACGACAGAGAGGCGAAGTCTGAGAAATCTAACATGTCTATTTGGAGCGGTCCTTATCAATCGTCTTTTGGACGCAACAATTACCAGGAGGCTAAAGAAAAATACAATGATGCCATTTCAAAAAAGGAGAAGGCAATGAAGGAAGCTTCGACACTTGGCGAAGAATTGAAGAAAATGGCAAATGAGAATAGTAAGTTCATTGGTTTCAAGGCAACCCATAGTTACCGTGCCAATAATAATGCTGGGCAAACAATTGGTGGCAAAGCATTATTCTTGTTCGACAAGGACATGAAGCAGATATTAGCTTCATACGACATGGACGGCGAAGAATATAAAGCCGTTGAATATCTTTGGAAGATGATGAATGGAGAGAGTTCAATGGCAGATGAAGCAACCATAGAATAGACAAACATACCGCCAAACTTTAAGCATCAGCCTAAGGTTTGGCGGTTTCACTTTGTTTCACCAGTTCCTGTCATCGTGGTTTCGCCTGTGCCGCATCCGTTAGCACTACGAAAGGATGGCGCATGGTAGTGTCGGCCTACAAATCCACAACCGTAATGCCTGCTCCTCCGAACTGCACGTGCTCGTCTTTGTAGGAAGTAACGTTCGGAACGGTGGCGAGATACTGCCGGATGAGTTGGCGCAATATGCCGGTTCCAGTGCCGTGGAGTATGCGCACTCGCGGCATCCCCACGAGTATTGCGTCGTCAATGAAGTATGTGACGGCGTTTATAGCCTCGTCGCCACGCATGCCGCGCACGTCCAAGTCCTGATGGAAGTTCAGTTTGCGGTTGTCAATGGTTTCCCTCGTTTGCTTTCCTACGGTAGATACAAACGTCTTCGACTCCTCTTTCTTCGGCTTTGAGGCTCGTTCCAACCGCTCGGTGCGCATCTTTGTGCGCATGTCTCCGAATATCACGGTGGCCATCTTGCCGTCTATCGACTCGATACTGCCCACTGTGGTCAGCCCTTTTATCCTCACCGTGTCGCCAGCAGCCAGGGCTTCCGGTGCTGAAGATTTGCGTTCTGCGGTGGTTGAGGCCGCAGTGGCTTTGTTTGTTCGCCCTTCCGCCTTGTCCTTCTTGCGCTTTTCCTTGCGCTCTTTGCGCTCCTGCAGTTGGCGCATCTTGCGCTCTATCAGTTCGTCGTTGGCCTTTTCGTCTATGTGAGCCACTTCGGACTTGAACGCCCGAAGTTCTTCGCGTGCTCGCTTTGTTGACTCCTTTTCCGCCTGACTCTCCTTTATCTGCCGTATGGTAAGCTCTATCTGCCGGTTGCTCTGGCCGAGCAGTTCCTCTGCCTGTTCCTTGGCGCGGCTTATGATGGCCTTGCGGCTCTGCTCCAGTTCCTTGATGTCGGCCTCATACTTGGCTATGCGCTGCTCAAGAGTCTTCTCCTGCTGGTGTATGGTTTGCCGCTTGCCCTCCCAGTAGCGCTTGTCGCGCACAATATCCTGCAAGTACTTGTCGCTCTGAATGTAGTCAGAACCAACTATCTCCGACGCGTCCTTTATCACCTCCTCGGGCAGTCCCGTCTTGCGGGCTATCTCGATTGCGAACGAACTTCCGGGTCGTCCGATGGCCAGTTGGAACAGTGCGCGCATCTCATGGCGGTCATATAGCATTGCTCCGTTGACCACACCCTCGTGGTCTTCGGCAAAGTGCTTCAGGTTCTGATAGTGGGTTGTGATTACGCCGTATGCCTTTTTGCGGCAAAACTGCTTCAGCACCGCCTCGGCAATGGCACCGCCAATCTGCGGCTCCGTGCCTCCGCCGAACTCGTCGATGAGCAGCAGTGTGCGCCCGTCGGAACGGCGTATCATGTTCTTCATGTTGGTCAGGTGGCTCGAATAGGTGCTCAGGTCGTCCTCAATGCTCTGTTCGTCGCCTATGTCAATCATGATGTTGTCGAACACTCCCGTTTTCGACCTGTCGCCGATGGGCACCGACAGTCCGCATTGGAGCATGTACTGGAGCAGACCGACCGTCTTCAGACACACCGATTTGCCTCCTGCGTTAGGGCCGGATATAATCAGTATGCGCTTGTCGCCCGTAAGCGTGATGTCGAGCGGCACCACCGACTTGCCCTGACGTTCGAGTGCAAACTGCAACAGAGGGTGCTTGGCCTGAATCCAGTCTATGTGCGGATATGTTTCCGCCACAGGTTCAAACGCCCCGGTGCTTTCGGCCAGCGACGATTTGGCGCGCAGCAGGTCGATTAGTGCGAGAAAGCGGTAGGAGTCGAGCACCTGCGGCACGTGCGGGCGCAGCAGGTTGGCGAACTCCGAGAGTATGCGCACCACCTCGCGTCGCTCCTCGCCCTCCAGTTCCCTCACCCGGTTGTTGGCCTCAACCACTTCGGTGGGTTCTATATATACGGTCTTTCCCGTGGCCGACTCGTCGTGCACGATGCCCTTGATGCGCCGTTTCAGTCCAGGCATGACTGGTATCACCAATCGTCCGTCGCGCATGGTGGGGGTCACGTCGCGCTCCACCAGTCCTTCGCTCTGCGCCGAACGCAGTATGGAGTAGAGCGCCTTCGATATGCTGCCCTCTGTGTGCGCCAGTTCCGAGCGTATGCGTTGCAGTTCGGCTGAGGCCGAATCCTTTATGTGGCCGAACCGGTCGAGTATCTGGTCGATACGCTGTATCAGTTGCGGAAACACCGCCACGCCGTCGGCCATGCGGTGCAGGGCAGGGTAGGGGTAGGCCACAGTGCCGTCAGCGCCCTCCTCGCCACGGTTCAGATAGGCCACAATCGAGGCTATCGTCTCCAGCGAGCGACGCAAGTCGAACAGTTCGCTTTCCTCCAGATGTGTGCCTTCGAGCCGGATGCGAGCCACCGCCGCCCTGACGTCGAAGAAGTATTGCATGGGAAAGTCGTCGGCTTCTGCCAATAGCCGGCGGAACTCGCGCACCTGAGCGAGCCACTCGTTCACCTCAGCTGCGTCTGACGAAAACCTCAACTTGTCGGTCATTTCCTTGCCGAGCGTGCTCAGACAGCGTTCGCGCAGCAGACTGCGCACCTCGGTGAAGCCTATCTTGTGTTCAAAACCTTCGGGGTAAATCATGGTGCAAAGGTAATGCAAACAAAATAAGAATGGAAAAATAAAGAGTGAAGAATGAAAGTTTGCTTGTGCGCAAGCCTTGGTAAGTCATTGACAATTCATACCAACTTGGTTTTTCCGTCACAAAAGACGTGTTTCCTCGTTTTCCTTTTCGATAGCGACTTTCTGGTATTCGGAAGGTGTCATGTTGTAAATTCGCTTGAAAGCGCGTATAAAACTTGAAGCAGACTTGTAGCCTACCTCCTCATAGATTACCTGCATTGTGTAGCTGCCGTAGTGCTGGCGGTCGGTGAGTTTGTGGCAAGCTTCCTGTATCCTGCGCTCGTTGAGCAGAGTTTTGAAGTTTTTCTGGTAGGAGTTGTTTATGATGCGCGACACGTAGCTCATGTTCGACTCCACCATTTCCGCAAGCATTTGCAAACTGAAGTCGGGATTGGAAATGACGCTCGTGTCGTTCATGGCATCGTTGATGAGGCTCAGCAAGTGCTTGTCTATGTCGTCGGAGTGTTGACTGGAACAGTTGTTCTCCAGCTCTTCGTCTCTCTTCTCTTCCCGCTTCTCTTCGTTTTGCTTTTCGTTTCCGTGGGTGTTTTTGTCAATCTGTTCCAGATATTGCTTGAGCAATGTCCTGTTCTGTTGCTCGCGCCTCTCCATGTCCTTGTTGCGGTCAATGAGCAGCCTTTGTGTTTTAGTAAGGTTTCTGTTCTTCTTATATAGGACGTAAGAGAATATCAGAACGAGAAGTAAAAATGCGATGATGCTCACCGTGACATACTTTTGCATCAGTATGCGTTGGTTGAGCAGCGATATTTGGTACTGTTGTTCGCGTTCCTCATAGTCGTTGAGTATGGACTGTGCTTCATAGAATTGCTTGGTATTATATACCGAGTCGTTGAGCAAGAAATATAATTTGCGGTATTTCTCTACCGAATCGGGCTTGTTCTCCAGTCGGAAAGCATCGGCAAGCATCTTATAGGCGTTAACGAGCATTTCGCCGCTGCCGGTCTTCTTTGCGTCATGCACACACTCTCTTCCCATGACGATGGCCTCCTTGGGCTTGCCCCAGTTCGTGTAGATGTTGCCTATCTCGCTCTTCTGATACAGCTGGAGCATCGGTCCCATATTGTGGTTTTGCGCAAAACGCATGGCTCGACGGTGCTCGTCTATGGCTTCGGCGTACCGTCCTTCAACGGCGAAGACCCTCGCTCGGTTGTATATGAAGAAATATTTTTGGTAGTCGGAGAATTCGTTTTGGGGTAGTTTTTCACACAAGGCGAAATATTTTTTCGCTTCCTTGGCGTTGCCGAGCCGTGCATACTCCGTCACGATGTTCGTCAGAAAGTTGGCTTTGAAATTTGTCATTCCCGTCTTTTTCACGGCATCGTAGCCTTTCAGATAGTACGCCAAGCTGCTTTTGTGGTCGCCGAAAGCGTCATATATGTTGCCTATGGACACCGTGCAGAATAGATATACGCTGTCGTTGCCCTCCTTGCGGGCCAGTTCCATGGCGCGGATATATAGCGTCAAGGCTGCAGGATAGTCCTCCTTAGCGTACTTTTTATGTGCCGCCTCAATGGCCTGTTGGCTTGCGGATGGAGCGTTTTTCGCATGAATTTGCAGGCACGAAAGCAATAAAAAGATGACAAATGCAAATATCTTGAAACGTATCATATAGACGCGAATTTTGCTGCAAAGGTAACGCATTTCATGTAAAATGCCGTATTTTGTTGTAAAATGGTTGTCATTTCATGTATTGCAAACTGTAAGAACATTGCCGTCACACGGTTTTCGGGACAAAAGAAATACATTTGCCGCAACATTTTTTCAAACACAAAACAGCATTACTTATGAAGAAACGTATCTCTACTCTTATCGCAGCCCTTGCCGTAACAGCATTGGGCGCACAGGCACAATGGACTCCCGACGACAAAGCCTATACCGTTGTGGGTACACCGGGCGTATATGGACAAGGCGGACTGAAGACCATGCGCACCGCCGACGGCAGGATAGTTCTCACCTGGCACAACACTCCAAAGAACGTGGACTACACCGACCCGACATTCGGCTACTACCTTTACATGCAGTCGTTCGACAAAGACGGTAACCCAATGCTCGGCACCGAAGGCAAAATCATATCCGCACAGCCCACTAAGTCATGGGTGTCAGGCTACGGAACTGCGCTTCTGCCCAACGGCAATGTAGTAATGGCGTATACCGACACGCGTAATGACTCGGACGGAGATAGAGGCGAGAACTATATGTATTGCTACACACCGGAAGGCGAATCCGTGTGGTCGAAGGACGGCGTAAAGATGGCTTCGTTTTCAACTCGCACTACCTGGGAAGACCTTGAGCCTTTGCTTTGCGTGAGCGGAAACAACATATACGCAATTGTAGACCATGTGGAAAAATACAAAGTAAAGGCCGATTCGACCAATTGGGAGCCAAGTCCGTGGTATCCCGACGAGGAGATGCCCGACTCTATTGAGATGGAAGACAACTGGTATCAGGTCATGGCCTATGACACCAACGGAAAGGCGCAGTGGGAGAAACCGGTGGAAATAGCTTCAGGCAGCGCATGGATGTATGCTGCTCCTGACGGCGGAGTGTATGTGGTTTACGTGAACAAAGGCTTTGGTTTTGACGCACGCCGCATCGGAAGTGACGGAAAGGACGTGTGGGCAAAGCCAGTAACGGTGGAAAGCGGAACTATCACAGGAGGCACATTTACCGACGAGCCAACCGTTGAGGCCGACGGAAATGGCGGATTGATGCTTGCTTACAGAAAACTCCTTACCTATAGCGGTTATGCCGTTACTAACCATCTCACCGCCGACGGTACTGTTTATGAGGACGAGTTTATCGTGAACGGTACTCAAGACGGCGACACCGAAATGCCAGTGCTTGCCGTGAATGGTGGCAAAGCCTTCGTGGCGTTCTGCTATAAATATGAAGACATGAACCTGTGGGTAAACCAGGTGGCCGTGGATGGCGACTATACATGGGAGGGCGACAGCCTTCTGGGCTACTCCTACGACAGCAACGAGATGTGGGGAATGGTTCCCGTTAAGGCCATTGCGCAGAACGACGGCTGGATTCTTCTCTACGGCAATGCGCAGAGCTGGAACGGGGCAAACTTCTATGTGTGCAAAATAGGTCTCGACGGCAAGACGATGTGGAAGCGTCAGATAGCCGAGAACAATTTTGCGTCTTCTGGCTTCTCTGTTGTAAGCGATGACGACAACGCTTATATCTTCTATACTTGCGACGTAGAGTATGACGACGACTGGAATGAAATAGAGGGCGAGGGCGGAATGCGCGTGATGTGCGTGTCTATCAAGGCTGCAACCGATGGCATCAGCTCTGCTTTGGCTTCTGATGATGCCGCTGAGGGCAGCGTCTATACCATCGACGGAAGGAAGATAGAAAAGCCGGCAACACCAGGACTCTATATCGTTAAGCGTAACGGTGTGGCCAAGAAGGTTTACCTGAAATAATCCTTTCTATATAATGGATGCAATGAGAAGAACATTTTCTTTTATTGCGGCAATCCTCGTTTCCATCATGGCAGCGGCTCACGACATAAGCGTGGGCTATGCCCTGCATGGAACGGGAACGGACACCGGGCTAAGCGCAGCAGGAAAGAACGAATGTTCGGCGGCGCTGAGAATAGACCCGAGTCTTGTGGCACAGTATGTAGGCAACGACATTCGCGCGGTGCGAGTGTCGCTGCCCAACACCAAGGTGTATGTTGACTCTGTAGTGGTGTGGGTGAGAAAGGAGCTTGACGGCGAGAACCTCGCCACGGGCACGATTACCCGCTTCAAGGACGACGGCTACGGCGACATATCAAGAGGATGGAACGCGGTGGCCCTCGGCTCTTCCGTCGGTATTGAGGCGAACACGCCGCTCTATGTGGGCTACACTTATTATCAGCGCACGAAGGTCTGCGCCACGCGGTTGGCGGCTAAACATGCAGGGGAGTCGTATGTCAAGTTGGGCGTTGACGCCGAGTGGACGGCAGTTCCCGACAACGGCACGCTGGCTATTGAGGCCGGAATAGACGGCGACGCTATGCCATCGCATGACGTATGGTTGATGTCGTCCAGAGGACTCGTTCTTGCCGACGGCACGCGCCAAATAGAGGTGCGTCTGTATAACCGCGGACAAAACAGGATGAACTCGATGCACGTGAATGTGGCTGGACAGGGTTACAACTGTGACATGAACGTTGAGACGGAGGTAGAGCCGGACGCTCTCGACACCGTCACCTTTACCATCCCTGCCTCAAGCGGCATTGCTCCAGGCAATAGCGTGGCGGTTAATATAGATAAGGTGGACGGCAACGATGATGTCTACATGGAGAACAATTCCGCCTCGTGCCTGTTCAACTACCTGCGCATAGTGCTGCTCGAGGAGTTTACCACCGAGAGATGTCCCAACTGTCCCGATGCGGCGAAATACATAAGCGAGATGCTTGCCGATAAGAGCTTGTCTCGTCACATGGCCGTGGTGTGCCACCATTCGGGCTATCACACGGATGGCTTCACTACCCAGACCGACCTCGACTATGAATGGTTCTACGGTCCCGATGGCACGTTTGCGCCAGGCGTGATGTTCAACCGAAACGCTTTCGGTGCGTCGTCGCCCGTAATGTCGGCCGGTTTAGGCAAGGAATACATGTCGGCCTTCATAAACGCCATTGCCAACGGAGAGTCTTCGCTGATAATCCGTGCCGAGGCTAACTATAATGCCGACGGAACGAAACTCAACGTGAAAGTGCATGGAAACAAGGTTGCCGACTTCGGAAACACCGACCAGCGCATAACCGTATTCCTCACCGAGGACAATGTGCTTGCCGCATCGCAGGCTGGCAGCGGCACCGACACCTATTATCACCAGCACGTGATGCGCGGCATCAACGCTACATGGGGCGCACCTGTGGAATGGAACGGCGATGGCTTCGTCTATGAATACTCCTTCGACATCGACCCTACGTGGAAGAAAGGCGACATCAAAGCTGTGGCTTCCGTGGGCGACTACGACAGTTCAAACTATACGAACTGTGTCGTTGAGAACTCTGCGGTGGCAGTGCCTGACGCTACCAACGGCATACACAACGCAAAAGCAGACACGTCCGCACCTAAGGTTGTGGCTTGCTATTCTGTAGGCGGCGCATTGCTTCATACACCTTGCCATGGCTTTAATGTGGTGAAATACAGCGACGGCACTTGTCGTAAGGTGATGCTTAAGAAATAAATTGGTATGAAAGTCATAGGCTGACTGAACTCTTTTACGGAAGAGCCATAAAAATCCGCAGTCCCGCCCATTCCCTCCGCAAAGGCCAACCCCTCCATTCCACAATCCTGCCGTCCGCATTCGCAAGCGGACTGTTTGCAATGCGCAGATATGGCATCTGCGATGCGCAGATGGTGCATTTACGATGCGTAGATGCCGTGTTTACGACCCGTAGATGCGGCATTTACGGGTCGTAAACCGCCGCTTTGTGTCTAAATCTTTGTTAACTGTCGGACGGAAACAAATCTTTTGGCTACCTTTGTATATATATTAAGGTGGCACAAACGGCTGCCGCCGCAAACAAGCCATGGGCATCATGTCCCGGAAACACGGCGGAACAGATTACCATAACCCTCAAAAAAAACATTGCGAATGAACCGTATATACATTGCGTTTTTGCTCCTTTTGCTCGCAGCCGCACCGGTTTCGGCTCAAAGGAAGGCGAAAAAGGCGGCCAAGGCAGCCAAGGTGCAGAAAGAAAGCCCGCAGGAGCTGAAGCGAAAGCAGATGGTTGCAGCCACACAGAAGATTGTTTTCATAGACAGTGTGGTGGTTGACAAGCAGCATTTCCTCGACAAATATCGTCTGTCGTCGGAGGTTGGCGAAATCAAACGTTACAGCGACTTCTTCAAGAAGGACGAGCAGCCCAATGCATACGCCTATGTCAACGAGCTTGGCGACAAGTGCTACTTCTCAGAAGAGGACACCGTGGGGAACATAAGACTGTACTCCATGGACAAGCTGGGCAACGGTTGGAGCAGCCCGAAGCCGCTCAGCGGTTTGGAAACGGGCGAGGAGCTGAACTCGTTTAACTTCCCCTTTGTGCTCAACGACGGCCTTACGCTCTATTTTGCGGCCAAGGGCAGCGAGAGTCTGGGCGGCTACGACATCTACGTGACGCGGTTCGACCCCGAAAGCGGTTCGTTTCTGAAACCGGAGAACCTCGGTATGCCCTTCAACTCGGAGGCCAACGACTATATGATGGCCATTGACGAGACCGACAGCATAGGATGGTTTGCCACAGACCGTAACCAGACCGCCGGAAAGGTGTGCATCTATATGTTCATACCGGCCGACACGCGCCAAACGTATGCCACCGACACGCTCACAACGGCACAGATAGAGAGCAGGGCGAGGATAGACAGAATAGCTGACACATGGGGCGACGGCAAGGCAAGGCGCAGGGCGTTGGCGCGGCTCAACGCAATAGACACGGCAAGGAAGGCGGACAGGAACACAGGCGACTTCGTTTTCGTGGTTAACGACCGCACCACTTACCGGAAAATATCCGACTTCCGCACGCAGGAGGGGCGCAGCATGATGCAGGAACTGCTGGGACTGAAGGCGCAGCACGTCAGTCTGGCCGCAGCACTCGCCAAGGCACGCAACTTCTATGCCACGGCCAGCGCCGCCGACCGCAGGGATTTGACCCCGGAAATAATGCAGTGCGAACGGCAACTCGAAGACCTTGAAGATAGGATTGCCTCATTTGAGAAGTCCATAAGGAACTGTGAGAACAGGTAGTCAGACACATGAAACAAAATCACGGTGGTAATTTATAGAACCACCCTTAAGCATGAACAGATATTTCGCAGAGTCAGAACTGATTATAAACGGTGACGGTAGTGTATTCCATCTGCATCTGAAACCGGAACAACTGGCCGACAAGATAATCCTTGTTGGCGACCCCGGTCGTGTGAGCCTGGTGGCTTCGCACTTTGAAAGCAGGGAGTGCGATGTGGAAAGCAGGGAGTTCCACTCAGTTACAGGCACGCACAAAGGGCAGCGGATGACCGTCATTTCAACAGGAATAGGGTGCGACAACATCGACATAGTGATGAACGAGATTGACGCACTGGCCAACATAGACTTCAACACCAGAACCGTTAGGCGTGAGCTGCGCCACTTGGACATAGTGAGGATAGGCACGTGCGGAGGTCTCCAGCCATACACGCCCGAGGGAACATTCATTTGCTCGGAAACATCCATAGGCTTTGACGGTCTGCTCAACTTCTATGAAGGCCGCAACGCCGTGTGCGACCTCCAACTGGAACGGGCTTTGATAAACCATCTCGGCTGGACTGGCAATATGTGCGCCCCATATCCTTACGCCATCGATGCCGACCCGGAACTCGTGGAGCGCATTGCACAGAAGGATATGGTCAGGGGAATAACCGTGGCCTGCGGAGGCTTCTTCGGGCCGCAGGGCAGACAGCTGCGTCTGCCGCTCGCTGACCCGCGCCAGAACGAGAAGATAGAAAGTTTCTGCCACCAAGGCCGCCGCATAACCAACTATGAAATGGAGAGTTCGGCACTGGCCGGACTGGCAAAACTGATGGGTCACAGGGCGACAACCGTGTGCATGGTGATAGCCAACAGGGTAGGGGGCAAGGCCGACACGGGCTACAAGAGCCACATAGACGACCTGATAAGTCTTGTGTTAAGCCGACTATAAAGCTATGTACACCCACGATACTATATGCGCAATAGCCACTGCGCCGGGCGGAGCCATCGGGATAGTACGCGTGTCGGGTACTGATGCCATCAGTATAGCCGACCGAATTTTTTCTCCCGTGGGCGCTTCAGCCGCACCGCTCGCCAACCGCAAACCTTATACCGTTGCGTTTGGACTCATAAAGGGTGACGGCGGCGAAATCATCGACGAGGTTCTTGTGAGCGTTTTCCGTGCTCCACACTCTTATACGGGCGAGGACTCGGTGGAAATATCGTGCCACGGTTCTGCCTACATACTGCGACAAGTGATGCAACGGCTCATAGCGAACGGTTGTCGTGCTGCCGGGCCGGGCGAATACACGCAACGGGCATTCCTCAACGGCAAGATGGACTTGAGCCAAGCCGAAGCTGTGGCCGACCTGATTGCCGCTTCCACTACTGCTCAGCACGACATCGCCATGAAGCAAATGCGCGGCGGAGTGTCGTCGGAACTTGCAAGACTGCGCGAAAAACTGCTTCATCTCACCACTCTCCTTGAACTTGAAATAGACTTCTCCGACCATGAGGAACTGGAGTTTGCCAACCGCGACGAACTCTGTGCCATATCCGCTGACACGGCTGCGGCCATAGAACGGCTGCTGCGGTCGTTCAACACAGGCAAAGCCATAAAAGACGGTGTGCCAGTGGCCATTGTGGGAGCGACAAATGCCGGCAAATCGTCGCTGCTCAACCGTCTTGTGGGCGAAGAACGCGCCATTGTGAGTGACATACACGGCACCACGCGCGACGTGATAGAGGACTCAATGGTAATAGACGGCATTGTCTTTCGTTTCATCGACACCGCCGGGCTGCGCCAGACCGACGACACAATAGAACAGCTCGGCATAGAACGCTCCTATAGGGAAATTGAAAAGGCGTCAATCGTGCTTTATGTCATCGACTCAACACTGCCTCAAGACCAAACCGCAGGTGCGGTTGAGCGTATAAAACCCTTGTGCCGCGACAAACATCTCATCGTGGTATATAACAAAGCCGATAAGGATGTTAGTTCTCTTTCTCTCTCTGCCAAAACTGGCTTCAAGGATGTTTGTTCAGTTTCTCTTTCTGCCAAAACAGGTGAAGGTATTGACGATTTGCGGCAGTTGTTGTCATCCTACGCAGAAGTGGATAATGGCAACAATGACGTCGTTTTGAGCAATGTGCGCCACTATGAAGTCCTTTCTTGCGCCCTTTCAGCTATAAACAGAGTCAGCGAAGGCCTTTCTTCCGCCCTTCCGTCCGACCTCATTTCCCAAGATTTGCGCACCTGCCTCTTCCATTTGGCCGAAATAACGGGCGGAGAAATCACCACAACCGAAGTACTCGAAAACGTGTTCAAGCACTTTTGCATCGGAAAGTAGACCTTTTGCGTTGGAAAATGACCCCTTAGAAACAACCGTTGGCAATTATAACTATCCAAGAAGAAGCCCCGTAGCTATTCAATAGTAGCAATAGCAACAATAACAGTTAAAAACTTTGAATCTATGAGAAGAATTAATGAACTGACAGAAATCTATTCCTTGGACAAAGTCTTGAGGTTTGAACTGAAACCCATAGGGAAAACACTTGAGAACATTGAGAAGAAAGGACTCATCGCACAGGACGAAAAGCGTGCAGAAGAGTATAAAGAAATGAAAGGCATCATTGACGAATACCATAAGGCGTTTATCAAAATGTGCCTTGAAGGTCTGACCCTCCGTATGGAAAATCTTCAGGAGTATGTTTCATTGGCAGAAAGCCCCAATCGTAATGAGGCTGACTTTGACAAGATTAAGGAGACTCTGCGCAAGCAAATTGTTGAAGCGTTCAAAAATGGAGGTTCGTATGCCGATTTATTCAAGAAAGAACTCATACAGAAGCACCTTCCGTATTTTGTAACGAAAGATAAGGAAAGGCAATTGGTGGACAATTTCTGCAAGTTCACCACTTACTTTAGAGGTTTCCATAAGAACAGAGAGAATATGTACTCAGATGAAGCTAAGTCGACCGCCATCGCCTACAGAATCATCCACGAGAATCTACCTATGTTTCTGGATAATGTGGATTCTTTTCGATGGATAAGGGAAAGTGAAGTAAGCCAACGCTTCGGAGATATTGAAACCGCATTTTCCGAAGATCTCAACGTAAATCAACTGGGCGATATGTTTCAGCTCGACTATTTCAGCGATGTCTTGACGCAAGAGCAAATCGCTGTTTACAACAGAATAATAGGTGGCAGGATATTGGTTGACGGCACAAAGCTACAGGGCATCAACGAATATGTGAACCTATACAACCAGCAGCACAAGGACGCACGACTTCCTCTGTTGAAGCCCCTGTACAAAATGATATTGAGCGACAGCGTTGCCCTCTCATGGCCACCAGAGGAATTTGCCAGCGACGAAGAGATGATTCATGCGATAAAGGAAGCCCATGAGCAACTACAGGAGGTGCTGACTGGCAACAAAGGCGAGAATCTCCGAAACCTTCTTCTCCATATTGACAAGTACGATATTGGGCATATCTACATTGCCAACGACCTTGGACTTACGGATATTTCCCAACAGCTATTCGGACAGTACGATGTATATACATCCGCCATCAAGCAGGAGTTACGCAATAATGTTCGACCAACTCCAAAGGAACGCCGAGATTCTGAAGCGTATGATGACCGCATCAACAAACTCTTCAAATCAGCAAAGAGTTTCTCCATAGCCTACCTCAACTCACATGCCGACTATTGCATCCAAGACTATTTTAAGAACTTAGGCGCTTACGACCGCAACGGCGAGCAGCGTGTCAATCTCTTCACCCAGATAGAGATGGCTTACGTTGCCGCCAAGGATATTTTTGAAGGACGGCATGGCGATATAGGGAAGTCAGAAAAGGAAACGGAAATTATTAAGCAACTGCTGGATGCCTACAAGTCTTTGCAACACTTTATCAAGCCTCTGCTCGGCAGTGGAGACGAGGCGGACAAGGACAATGAATTTGACGCAAAACTTCGTGGGGCATGGCACGAACTCGATGTCGTTACTCTCCTCTATAACAAGGTGCGCAATTGGCTCACGCGCAAGCCTTACAGCACAGAAAAGATAAAACTCAACTTTGAGAATGCTCAACTTTTGAGTGGATGGGATATGAATAAAGAGGCGGATTGTACGTCCGTATTACTGAGAAAAGATGATTACTATTATCTTGCTATTATGGACAAAAAGTTCAATCATGCCTTCGACGTTGATGAGCTGCCTTGCGATGGTCAGTGTTATGAGAAGATAGACTATAAACAGATGGCTTTGCCAATGGGATTTGGAGCATTCGTCAGAAAATGTACTGGTACAGCAAAAAAGTTAGGGTGGTCATGTCCTTCTAACTTATTGAACAAAGACGGAAAAATAATTATTAAAGATGATGAGGCAAAACCAATTCTTCCCAAGTTGATAGATTGTTTTAAGGACTTTCTTGACATATACGAAAAGGACGGATTCAAATACAAAGATTTCCATTTTAAGTTTAAGCATTCTTGTGAATACTCCCGGCTTAGTGAATTTTTTGCCGAAATATCACAGCAAGGCTATAAGATTGCTTTCCGCCGTGTCTCAGAAAACTTTATCAACCAGCTCGTTGACGAAGGAAAGCTCTATCTGTTCAAGATATGGAACAAAGACTTCTCTACATTCAGCAAGGGCACGCCCAATATGCATACAATGTACTGGAAGATGCTATTTGACAAGCGCAACCTTGCCGATGTTGTCTACAAACTCAATGGACAAGCAGAAGTGTTCTATCGCAAGAGCAGCCTAAAGATAGTCGACACGACCGTTCATCCTGCCAATCACGCAATTGCCAACAAGAACGAACAGAACCAGAAGCAGCAGAGTACATTCGACTACGACATCATTAAAGACCGTCGATACACTGTCGACAAGTTTCAGTTTCATGTGCCAATATCCATCAACTTCAAGGCGACGGGAAAAAACAACATCAATGACAATGTTCTCGACATCATTCGCAATGGAGGTATAGAACACATCATCGGTATAGACCGAGGCGAACGCCACTTGCTGTATCTCTCCCTTATCGACCTGAAGGGAAACATAGTCAAGCAAATGTCACTCAATGAAATAGTAAACGAATCCCGAGGCAACACTTATGCCACGAACTACAAGGACTTGCTCGCCGAACGGGAGGGCAACCGCACCGAGGCTCGTCGCAACTGGAAGAAGATAGAGAACATCAAGGAACTCAAACAAGGCTACCTGAGTCAGGTTGTTCACGTCATCTGCAAGATGATGGTGGAATACAACGCTATCGTTATGCTGGAAGACTTGAACATGGGATTCATGCGAGGACGGCAGAAAATAGAGCGCAGTGTGTATGAACAGTTCGAGAAGAAGCTCATTGACAAACTTAACTACTATGTGGACAAGCAAAAAAACGCAGACGAACCAGGCGGATTTCTTCATGCCCTTCAGTTGACAAACAAGTTTGAGAGTTTCAAAAAACTCGGAAAGCAGAGCGGATGTCTGTTCTACATACCGGCATGGAACACGAGCAAGATTGATTCTGTCACAGGCTTCGTCAACCTCTTTGACACAAGATATACTAATTCTGACAAGGCACGCAAGTTCTTCCATGATTTCGATAATATACGCTATAATACCGAAAAGGATTGGTTTGAGTTTTCTTTCGACTACAACAAGTTTACCTCAAAAGCCGAAGGTACACGAACACGTTGGACACTCTGCACCCATGGTACGCGCATCCTCACCTTCCGAAATCCTGACAAGCTCAACCAGTGGGACAACAAGGAGGTGGTGCTGACAGACGAATTCAAGAAAGTCTTTGCCGCCGCCAACATAGACATACATGGAAATCTGAAAGATGCAATATGCGCCTTGAACGACAAGAAACATCTGGAGCCTCTGATGCATCTTATGAAACTGCTGTTACAGATGCGCAATAGCATCACTAACTCCGACGTGGACTACCTGCTTTCGCCCGTGGCGGATGAGAATGGGAACTTCTATGACAGCAGACTCGGTGGAGAATCTCTCCCTTGCGACGCTGATGCCAACGGAGCATACAACATAGCGAGGAAAGGGCTATGGGTTATCCGTCAAATACGGGAAAGTCAAGAGGGCGACCGCCCGAACATGGCAATAAAGAATAAGGAATGGCTAAACTTCGCACAACAAAAGCCATACTTAGATGATTGACTACATTCCGCTTTCCACACTGAATGATTTTATCTTCTGCCCGTACTCCATATACTTGCACAGCGTGTATATGGAGACGGACGAAGATACATACAAAGCCACACCGCAAACCAAAGGTACGATAGCACACCAAGGCATAGACACCAAGAGCGGCAGCACACGAAAAAGCGACATCATGGCGCTTCCCGTATATTGCGACGAGTTGGGCATTTCCGGCAAGATAGACCTTTACAAGCAAGACAAACGTCTGCTCATTGAGCGAAAGAACAACCTCAAGCGTATATTTCGCGGACAGATATACCAATTATGGGGACAGTACTTCTGCATGATAGAAATGGGATATAAGGTGGATCGTCTTGCCTTTTATGAAATATCTACCAACAAGATGATAAATGTCGAAATGCCTGGCGATTCAGGGAAACAGGAACTAATCCGCTTTATAGAGAATTTCAAATTGTACAATCCCTGCATTACTCCTTTCAAAATAAATCCGAATAAATGCACCCATTGCATATATTGCAATCTCTGTGACAAAACCGTGACCGACAATGTTTACACATAAAGATATAGAGATGCGCACCATCTTTGTGGTGAACTGCATTGAGCATGACAGGAGTCTAAAAGTAAGCAGTGGTGAGCTTCTGTTGGAGGAAACGGACGGCGGCAAAAAGAAAACGCTTACAAAGTTTCCTTTCCAAAAACTTTTGGCACTATTCATCATTGGGCACATAACGGTTACCACCCCTCTGATAGAGAAGTGTAAGAGATATGGAGTTGCCCTTGTCGTTATGAAGCCTAACCTGCGTCCTGTTTTCTTTTGGGCTAATTCGGCAGAAGCCAATTATCTGTTACGGAAACGACAGTATGAACTCAAACCTAATGATTTAATAGCAGCAAAAGCTGTAGTATATAATAAGGTAGCAAATCAGAAAGCGGCATTGCTTAAGACCCGTAAGAAAGATACAGCTACTGTCGAAGCGATAGAACTGTGTTCTGTTGCTATGAACACTCTTCCTGACATCAATGACTACAATCGGTTGATGGGATTGGAGGGCACTGTTGCAAAAACGTTCTTTGCTGCCTACTTCCAAGGTCTGAACTGGCACGGAAGACATCCGAGGATGAAAACCGACGTGATGAATGTAACATTGGACATAGGCTATACCATATTGTTTAACTTCATGGAGAGCTTTATCCGAATGTTCGGGTTCGACTTGTATGTTGGAGTCTATCACCGTTTATGGTTCAAAAGAAAGTCATTGGTATGCGACCTTATAGAGCCTTTCCGTTGCATAATAGACCATGCTACATTGCTTGCTTTTAATCGCAAGCAATTTTCAGACAAAGACTTTACGTTGGTAAAGCAGGAATACAGGCTAAGACATGATAAGTGCGCAGACTATTACAAGGTGTTCTATGATGCCTTGATTTCCCATAAGTCAGACTTTTTCCTATTCGTGCGGCAATACTACAGATGCTTCATGGGATGTAAATCGGCAAAAGAATATCCAATATTTGTGTTTTGAATGAGCCATGATTATAGTAAGTTACGATATTACAGACAACAAGATGCGCACAAACTTTTCCAAGATGCTCAAGAAGCATGGTGCTATTCGTCTGCAATTCTCTGTATATGAAGTAGTGAATACAAAGCGAATAATGGACAATCTCATTGCCAAGATAGAGGCCTACTCAAAGCATTTTACCTACGATGACAGCGTTATCATCTTTGATGTTGACTCTGACAAGCTCACGAAATATGGCAACGCCATTCATCGAGACCGTTCTGTTGTATATTTCTGAGATGCAGATATAACTCTTAAATCTATTTGGAAATCTATTTACGTATGTAAAAAACGAGCCTCGCAAGCATGAGTCTCTATGCTTTCGTGCCTGTAGCAATAAATGTGTGAGCATTAAAAGGTTAGCGAACTTTATAGCTCATTCTACTTTCCGAGGGGGTAATTTATCCTACAAATAATCGTTTATAACAGGCTCGTTTTCAGCGATTATTTGTAAATTTGCAGCAAATAAGGCTATAAAGCCTCAATAATTTCTACTAAGTGTAGATAAAGCGCATGGTCTCTTTTGAGGATGTTGAGGGCTATAAAGCCTCAATAATTTCTACTAAGTGTAGATATGATGCAAGGGAATACTACAATGATGATGGGCTATAAAGCCTCAATAATTTCTACTAAGTGTAGATAGGACAAAAAAGAATATGCCTTAGAAGGCTATAAAGCCTCAATAATTTCTACTAAGTGTAGATAAAACGCCTTGCTCGTCAGTGAAGATAGGGGCTATAAAGCCTCAATAATTTCTACTAAGTGTAGATTTAAACTCCTTCTGCCCTTGCGATGTAGGGCTATAAAGCCTCAATAATTTCTACTAAGTGTAGATTGTGGCATATTCCGTGCGTTTTGTAATATGGCTATAAAGCCTCAATATTTTTTTATTATTTCTCCTCAAACCGCAACATTCCTGCAAGTTGCAGAAAGTAATCGTTCGACCAGATGTCCAGTTCCTTCGGGTTGCGGACGAACGGCATCACGTCGGCTTTCACTTGGTTGATGTCGGCTGTGGCAAGACGTTCCTTGAGCTTTGTGAGAAAAGCATCCTTACTGATGTCTTCGCCATTGAACTGGAAGACACGTTCCTGAAGATGGGAGAAATCCAAAGGAATGCCATGGCGGATGTACCACTCGAAGTCGTACCAGTCGCGTCCCTTCACACGGTTCTTCCACTGACGGTAAACCAAGGCGTGCATCTTCCCAGCAAAAAGACTGGACGGCATGAAGCAGCGCACCATGAACGACTCTGGAAGCAACAACAGTTTTTGTTCTGTAGAGAACTGCAAAGGCGGTTGGGTATCGACCTCTATCTTTATCTTGATGGCCTTTTCCGTTTGGAAGGTCACGTCATACACGTCGGTATTGTCCTTCTTCTTGATTTCCACCTCTCTGCCCACCATAGCAAACTCATCTATGATAGGCTGGAAATATTTCCTCATCATCAATCGTGTGAGCAAACAACCTGTCCTTGGCATTGAGACAGACGGATACTCGTATCACAATGACGAGACGGAACAACATCAACGGGATTTGCTGAAAGACAGTATCCTCAAAAAATATGGTCTACCTCTATTGAGGCTTTCGACTAAAGGGCGTGGCGAACGAGAGAAAGTGACAGAAATGCTAAACCAGTTGATACAAAATGAGACCTGTTGACTTTCTCTTTCTCCTGACTTCATCACTTTTTGTGCCATTACATAGCACAAATTGAAAATCAGCAAGTTAGCCTTCCTTGAAGGGTGATGCAGGGCGACGCAAACTGAAAAATGCGTACCTTTGTGTCATGTTTGTACGCAAAAAAAATCAATCGCTCTGGCACTATAACCGTCGTAGTTCAATATTGTCCTAAACGTTTTGATAAAACGCAGTAGGAACAATTCAATAATTTTGTACTCGGCAGTCATAATGTGTATATTTTGTAACTG
>CAVHML010000018.1:0-145 GCA_963636905.1 bacterium | reverse complement strand
ATCGTCATGATTTCACTGTCTGACAATGAGGTCTTGCGCCTTCTGCGCCTTGCGCCGGCCTTGCCCAAAAGCAGTTTCCCCGCATTTTCGGCGTCAAAATGTTTGTAAAACTCATCAATAATACAGAACAATTCAATAATTTTGT
>CAVHML010000017.1:8910-20841 GCA_963636905.1 bacterium | reverse complement strand
ACAGCAACGAGTATGACGTGAGCGACGAAGACAAGCGGCTGACACGAGAGTTTTACAAGAAAAGCTGACAAAGATGGCAAGACTACAGGAAACCATTGAAAAGGAGTTCGGGCGCAAGACCATCGCCCAGACACCGTTGCCGGAATATTTTGCAACAGGGATGAATCCCTCAAGGCAGCTGCGCCCCTATCAGGAGGAGTGCATGAAGTATTTCCTCACCTACATGAACCCCGAAAACGACTTCGAGGGAAAGCCCCTGCGCCCACATCTGCTCTTCCACATGGCCACAGGGTCGGGAAAGACCATGATGATGGCACTCGCCATGCTTTACCTCTACGAACGGGGCTACAGAAACTTCCTTTTCTTCGTGAGCAGCAACAACATAGTGGAGAAGACCCGCGACAACTTTCTGAATCCGTCTTCCTCAAAGTATCTCTTTGCCCCCGTCATCACCATCAACGGCAAGAGGGTGGATGTGAGGGAAGTAAGCAACTTCCAAGGGGCAGACCCGGAAAGCATCAACCTATGCCTGACCACCATACAGGGACTGCACACCGACCTGAACGCAGAGAAAGAGAACGCAGTCACCTACGAAGACTTTGCCGATGCCCCCGTAGTGTTGATTGCCGACGAGGCGCATCATCTGAACGCAGAGACCAAAGCCGCCGACAAGCGAAGCAAAGAAGAAAAGGAGAGCGTGAGAAACTGGGAAAAGACCATAACGAACATATTTGAAAAGGACAACGGCCGTCTGCCCAACATCCTTCTGGAGTTTACCGCCACGATGGACTTGGCGGAGCCGGCCGTAGCCCGGAAGTATGAAGACAAGATAATCTACGACTACACCTTGAAGCGTTTCCGTGAAGATGGCTACTCAAAGGATGTGGAGACATTCGTCACCGACCTCGACGCGCTCGACCGTGCCTTGCAGGCAATTGTCCTAAGCCAATACAAACGCAAGGTGTTCGTCTGTCTGGGGCAGGACATCAAGCCCGTAGTACTGTTGAAGTCGAAGACCATCAAGGAGAACAAAACCAACTATGATGCCTTCAAAGAACGCATCAGCACGCTCCAACCGTCAGACATCGAACGCATCAGGGCAAGGGCGAAAGACGACCTAAAGGCCGCCTTCGACTATTTCCAAACCGTGGGCGTGACCGACGACAACCTGATACTGGAACTGCGGCACGACTTTTCGGAAGAACGCTTGTTGCTGGTTGACGGCAATTCCATTACGCCAGACAAACAGCGACTGCTCAACTCGCTCGAAGAACCCACCAACGGCATAAGGGCAGTATTTGCCGTTGACATGCTGAACGAGGGATGGGACGTATTGAACCTCTACGACATAGTGCGCCTCTTCGACACACGCGACGCACAAGGCAACAAACCCGGCAAGACCACCATGCAGGAAGCGCAGCTCATAGGAAGAGGTGCGCGGTATATGCCGTTTAAAGACCCTGGCAACGAAGCCCTGCCAAAGGACAAGCGCAAGTATGACGGCGACATGGCCAACCCGTGGCGTGTGGTAGAGAAGCTGCACTACCACAGTGCGCACAACCCTCGCTACATACAGGAGTTGCACAACGCTCTCATACAGACAGGTATTATGGGCGAGCACTATGTGCAGGTGAACTTATTCATGAAGCCGGAGTTCAAGAAGAGCCGCATTTACAATCACGGAAAGGTATTTGTGAACGAGCGGAGGATGCAGGCAGAATTGGAGAACGACGGTACTATCGGCAGGGACATACTCAACAAGGTGTTCTCCGTAAAGATGCCCACGGGCAAGATGGCATCGGGACTCATCTTCGGAGACAACGCACCGGCAGAAGTATTGACCACACAAACCGTGCCGCAGTTTGACTTTATACGTGTGGGCAGCCATGTGATACGTTCGGCCATGAATGTGTTCAGTACCTACAACTTTCAATCCCTTCACAAATTGTATCCCAGTTTGAAGTCGTGCAGGGAGTTTGTAGCTTCCGAAAATTATCTTGCCAAACTGCAAGTGAAGGTGATGGGGAAGTATGCGACACTGGACGAATACACGCAAGCCGACAAGCTATATATTGCCAAAGATGTGCTGAAGCAGTTAGAGTCTCTTCTGCGCACACGCGGCAATACCTTCAAAGGCACTAAAGAGTTCAAGCCGCAACCGTTCAGCAAGCAGTTCCGCGACAATATCATACTGAAGATAAAAATGGACGGGAAACAAGAGCTTGGACACTCTCAGAAGACTCCGGTCAACACCGATTATACCCTCGACTTGTCTGGCAAAGATTGGTATGCTTACAATGACAATTTCGGTACGTCAGAGGAAAAGGCTCTCGTCAAGTATATAGACGGCATAATGCCGCGACTGAATGAGAAATATGACGAAATCTATCTTGTTCGCAATGAGAAAGATGTAAGAATCTTCAGTTTTGACGAGGGACGAACCTTTGAGCCGGACTATCTCCTGTTTCTCCGCATAAAGGGCGTAGACGACAAGTATGACAATATGCAGATATTCATAGAACCTAAAGGAGACCATTTGCTAAAGGCGGACAAATGGAAAGAGGACTTCATGAAGCAGATAAGCTCAAAAGCGGAAGTGCGATGGGTGACAGCGACCGACAAATACACAGTGTGGGGGCTTCCGTTCTATAACGAGAAAACGGAGGCTACATTCAACGAAGCTTTCACAAAAGAAGTTGTGGACACTTTCCGCTGAAAATGTGCCGTGGTGCAGAAAGGGCAGAAAAAGTAAGGGGGGGGGGAAACGAAATCGTCTCCCCCTACTCTATTCTTTCATGCAACCGGCATAGCCGAGTGCGCCGTTCAGATGCTTTCTCTGCTGCCGGCACTGCCGAACCTTATTATTCCGCTTCGTTCTCCGGACGCAACTTGCGCACTGTTTCGGCGGCGCGCCACATTTCCATGTTGCGCATAGCCTCAAGCTCCTTGTTAAGGCCGTCGCGGTAGTCGGGCTTAGAGTTGCTGTCGATAGAAATCTGTGCTTCGTTGCCGCTCTTCACTGAGAGATAGAGCCACTCCATGACGGGTTTGATGGCCTCACGGAAGCGAGGAGCCCAGTCGAGAGCACCGCGCTGTGCCGTAGTAGAGCAGTTGGCGTACATCCAGTCCATTCCCTTCTCGGCGAAGAGGGGCATAAGGCTCTGTGTAAGTTCCTCAACAGTCTCGTTGAAAGCCTCCGAAGGAGAGTGGCCGTGCTCACGCAGCACTTCATACTGAGCCTCAAGCAGTCCCTCGATGGCACCCATGAGCGAGCCACGCTCACCGGTGAGGTCGCTTGTTGCCTCGCGCTGGAATGTGGTCTTGAACAGATAGCCTGCACCGATACCGATACCGAAAGCGATGGTCTTCTCTTCTGCCTTGCCCGAAGCGTCCTGATAGACGGCGTAAGAGCAGTTGA
This sequence comes from bacterium, assembly GCA_963636905.1. Classification (GTDB taxonomy): domain Bacteria; phylum Bacteroidota; class Bacteroidia; order Bacteroidales; family Bacteroidaceae; genus Prevotella. Next base: position 17,423 of record CAVHML010000017.1, on the reverse strand, counting down.
GGCCGCGGCCTTCGAGGAACATTGTGCGCAACGATGTGCCTGATCCCTTGGGGGCAACCATGATCACGTCGATGTCTGACGGGGGCACTACGCCTGTGCGGTCGTTCCAGTTGATGGCGAAACCGTGTGAGTAGTAAAGTGTCTTGCCCTTGGTGAGGTGCTTCTTTATTGTAGGCCATGCCTGTATCTGTCCTGCGTCAGACAGCAGCATACAGATGATGGTACCCTTCTCGGCTGCCTCCTCGATAGAGAAGAGAGTCTTGCCCGGAACCCATCCATCGGCTACGGCCTTGTCGTAGGTCTTGCCGGGACGCTGGCCAACGATGACGTTGAAGCCGTTGTCGCGCAGGTTGCCTGCCTGACCGGGACCTTGGATGCCATAGCCGATTACGGCTATAGTCTCGTTCTTCAACACTTCGTGTGCTTTCTCAAGTGAGAATTCTTTGCTGGTGATGACTGTTTCTACAACACCACCGAAATTCATTTCTGCCATAATTGTTTGTTGTTTTTAAGGGCAACCCGTTGGCGGCTGCCTGTTGTTTATTTGTTTTATGTTGTTAATTGTCTTGTTTGCTATCCTCGTATTGTGCGTAAGGGTCGGATTGGCGCACTCATTTGTCGGTGAAGACGATGCGGCTGCGGCACACTTCAGTGCCTTCGGGCGTGCCGTCTTCCTTGGCTATGCGTATGCAGCACTCGCCCTCCAACGGACGCTCAATACCGAATGACAGTTTGTCGCCCTGGTGGCTTTCGGCCACATAGGCTATCTCGAACCGCTTGACGGTGTGCTTTCTGTGCCAGTCGAGGTCGAACAGGTCGAGCACGTGCTCTATATACTTCACCGAATTGATGTGTCCGTTCACGTCAACATCGCTATAGAAGGTGTCTATCGTGCGCACTGGCGTAATGTCGCCGCCCATCTTCACTCGTGAAATCTTGCCTATTGGGCAGGGCTTGTCGGCTTCAATCCAGTTGTTGATGTCGCCGTTGTTCACCTCAAGAATGTCCTGCGGCTGGCGCGTCTCGGTGTCTATCATAGCCCAGACGCTACGCCCATAGCCATACACGTGGCCGTCTTCGCCCGTCACCTTGAAGTTTCGGTTGGTGAAATACCGCATTGCGCTCTCCACCCATGTCTCTACAAAGAACTTGGAGTATTGCTCCGGCATCTCGTAAACCTCGATGGCGAGCCTCGACAACACCCATGTCTTGTTGACGGTGTTGAGGTATGTCATGCCGAAACCGCGCTCCGTGGAGTGGAAGTCTGCGGCGTTGAGCATGTGGTTGCCCAGGTGTCCAAGGAAGAGTCGGTGCGAGAAATCGCAGTGGAACGGCTCTGCCAGAAACAGATACTTGCCCGTTTTGTCCATCCTAACGCTCCTGTCCCCTTTCCATTTCCCTCTGTTCGAGGTATTTGCTCACCTCCTCCTCGGTGCTGCGCGTCACGGCTATGCGCCCCGAACGCGTGTACTGCAACACGCAACCGAACTGGTCGAGGTCACGGTAGAGGTCCATTATCTCCTCGGTGCGCCCGCTTTTCATCACTATGACGTATATCGGGTTCACCTCGGTGATGTATGCGTCGTTGCGTCTGACCGTTCTGGATATTTCAGGGTTGGCCAACACCTCCGGCGAAGAGAGCTTGTAGAGTCCTGTCTCGCGGATAAACAGCTCAGAATCCTTATAGTAGTTGACCTTCACCACGTCTATCTTCTTGTCAATCTGCCGGGTTATCTTTATCACCTGGTCGGCATAGCACCATGCGGTGATGGTGTATTTGTGCAGACCCTCGATACTTGAGGCCGACACGTTCAGGCTTTCGATGTTCACCTGACGGCGTGTGAACACGGCAGTTATCTGGTTGAGTATGCCGGCAACGTTCTCCGAATATACCAAAAAGGTGTATAGCGACTTGTCTTCTTCCATGTTGCCCTCCTAAATTTCTATTTTCAACAGCATTTCGTTGACGCTTTTGCCCGGCGGAGTCATCGGCTGCACGTTGTCATCCTCCTTGATGGCACACTCCAGGATATAAGGCCCGTCGGTGGAAAGCATCTTTTCCACTGCGGCCTTCAGCTCTTCTCGCTTCGTGACTGCGCTGTATGGAATGGCGTAGGCCTTGGCTATCGACTCGTAGTCGGGGTTGAGCATCTTCGTGAACGAGCGTCTCTGTCCGAAGAACATGTCCTGCCACTGGCGCACATTGCCCAGATAGTTGTTGTTCATCAGTATCATCTTCACCGGAGCCTGTTGCTCCATGATTGTGCCAAGCTCCTGTATGCTCATCTGGAAGCCACCGTCGCCTGAGAACATGCACACTGTGCGATCGGGAGCACCGAACGTGGCACCCACGGCTGCCGGAAGTCCGAAGCCCATTGTGCCGAGTCCGCCGCTCGTAACCACCGAACGCCGCTTGTTGTACTTGAAGTAACGGCACGAGAACATCTGGTTCTGACCCACGTCGGTCACCAGTATAGCCTCGCCCTTGGTCGCTTCAGCCACGGCGTTGACCACTTCGCCCATCAGCAACGGGCCGTCGGCGGGGTGGATGGCCGGCTCCACCACCTGCTTCTTTTCCTCTTCGGCAAGCGGAACAAAGCTGTTGCGCCACTCCCGGTGGTCGCCTTTGTCGAGCAGAGCCGTTATCATGGGCAGCGTTTCCTTGCAGTCGCCGATAACGGGCACGTCGGCCTTTATGCATTTGTCTATCTCCGAACGGTCAATATCAAGGTGTATGACCTTGGCCTGTTTGGCGTATGTTGACGGCAAACCGGTCACACGGTCGCTGAAACGCATGCCTATGGCAATGAGCACGTCGCACTCCTGCTCCTTCACGTTGGGCGCATAGTTGCCGTGCATGCCCAGCATACCCATGTTGAGCGGATGGTTGGACGGCAGAGCCGACAGTCCGAGCAGCGTGCGTGCGGCAGGAATGTCTGCCTTCTCAAGGAAATCCACAAGTTCGTCGTTGGCATTGCCGAGTTCAACGCCCTGTCCCACGAGAGCCAGAGGCCGCTTGGCATTGTTTATCAGTTGTGCCGCCGCATAGACAGCGGTCTTGTCTATCTTGGGATAAGGCACATAGCTGCGCACGAAGTCGATGTGCATCGGCTTCCATTCAGCCGTGTGCTCCTGCGCATTCTTGGGCAAGTCGAGCACCACGGGGCCGGGTCGGCCGGAGCGGGCGATGTAGAAAGCGCGGCTCACTGCCCAAGCCACCTGGTCGGCATGGCGTATCTGGTAGCTCCACTTGGATATTGGCTGCGACACACCCACGAGGTCAACCTCCTGAAACGCGTCGGTTCCGAGTGCGCCGATGCCCACCTGTCCGGCTATCACGACGATTGGCGTGGAGTCGATCATCGCGTCGGCCACTCCCGTGAGGGTGTTTGTTGCCCCCGGACCGCTGGTCACGATGCACACACCGACCTCTCCGCTCACTCTGGCATAGCCTTCGGCGGCATGGGTGGCCGCCTGTTCGTGGCGGACGAGCACGTGGTTGAACTTCTTGTTCTCGCCTTGGGTGTATCTATAGAGTGCGTCGAATACCGGCATGATGGCTCCTCCGGGATAGCCGAAGATGGTTTTCACACCTTCACGCTCCAAGGCACGCATCAAAGCCTCTGCACCTGTAATGATTTCGTTCACGGGTAATATGTTTTATGTTTGAGGTTTGGCTGCCGCAATCCTGTGCCTTGCGGTTACGGAAGTGCAGCCCCACCATCCTGTCCTGTCTGTTTCCGCTTAGTCGATGACTCTCACTCCTCCCTTGTCGGCCGAACTTACACTTTGAGCGTATGCCCTCAGTGCCTTCGACACGGTGCGGTTGCGCTTCAGCGGCTGCTGCTCCCTTGCGGCCAGCTGCTCGTCTGTGAGACGCACGTTGATGGTTCGGTTGGGAATATCAATCTCTATGATGTCGCCGTCCTGTATCTTTCCGATGTTTCCCCCGGCGGCTGCTTCGGGCGAAATGTGGCCTATGCTCAGTCCGCTCGTACCGCCTGAGAAGCGTCCGTCGGTGATTAGGGCGCACTCTTTGCCCAAGTGCATGCTCTTAATATAAGAGGTGGGATAGAGCATCTCCTGCATTCCGGGGCCTCCCTTGGGACCTTCGTGGGTGATGACCACGCAGTCGCCGCTCTTCACCTGCCCTCCGAGTATGCCGTCACAGGCGTCTTCCTGTGAGTCGAACACCTTTGCAGGGCCGGCAAACTTCCAGATGCTCTCGTCCACACCGGCTGTTTTCACTACGCAGCCGTCCTGTGCTATGTTGCCGAACAGCACTGCCAGACCTCCGTCCTTGGTGTATGCGTGTTCCAAAGAGCGTATGCAGCCGTTGGCACGGTCGGTGTCGAGAGTGCCCCACTGTGCGTTCTGGCTTCCCATCTGTGTGGAAAACTTGCCGCCGGGCGCACTCTGGTATATGCGGTTTGCCTCGCTGCTGACGTCTTTCCCGGTGATGTCGTATGCCTTAATCTGCTCTCCAAGGGTCTTGCCGTCCACCCTTATGGCCGTTCCGTCGATGAGTCCGCCCTTGTAAAGCTCGTTCATGATGCCGAGAATGCCGCCCGCGCGGTTGCACTCCTGCACGCTGTACTTCTGCGTGTTGGGCGCTAACTTGCACAGACAGGGCACTTTGCGGCTCAGCCGGTCGATGTCCTGCATCTTGAAGTCGGCCCCTGCCTCCTGCGCAACGGCCAGCAGGTGGAGCACGGTGTTGGTGCTTCCGCCCATTGCAATGTCGAGTGCCATGGCGTTGAGGAAGGCTTTGCGTGTGGCGATGGAACGGGGCAGCACACTCTCGTCGCCGTCTTCGTAGTAGGCGAAGGCGTTTTTCACTATCTGGCGCGCCGCATCCTTGAACAGCTGTATGCGGTTCTTGTGCGTGGCCAGTATGGTTCCGTTGCCGGGAAGCGACAGTCCTATGGCCTCGGTCAGCGAGTTCATGGAGTTGGCGGTGAACATGCCGGAGCAACTGCCGCATCCGGGACATGCGCAGCCCTCGATTTCAGCCATGTCCTCGTCGCTCACCGAGGGGTCAGCGCCCTTTACCATGGCCGTAATCAGGTCGGCGTTCTCGCCATGCCAGCGTCCTGCCTCCATCGGACCGCCCGAACAGAACACGGTAGGGATGTTCAGGCGCATCGAAGCCATGAGCATTCCGGGCGTCACCTTGTCGCAATTTGATATGCAAATCATCGCGTCGGCCTTGTGGGCGTTCACCATATACTCCACAGAGTCGGCTATTATGTCGCGGCTCGGCAGCGAATAGAGCATGCCGTCGTGCCCCATGGCTATGCCGTCGTCGATGGCTATGGTGTTGAACTCGGCGGCATAGCATCCCATCGCCTCGATTTCTTCCCTGACAATCTGGCCTATCTCGTGCAGATGTGTATGCCCCGGCACAAATTGCGTGAATGAATTGACTATGGCGATGATGGGTTTGCCGAACTGTTCGCGCTTCATGCCTGTGGCAACCCACAGCGCGCGTGAGCCGGCCATACGGCGACCTTCGGTACACACGGCGCTTCTCAACTGGTGTTTCATAAGTTTCTTACCTTAATATATACTGTCCTGAAGACAGTCTCCTTTGTTTCGTTGTCTTGAATTGACTGCAAAGGTAGTCTTTTTTTTACTAACAGCAAACAAACTTGCGCATTAAAACGCCGGTTTGTGCCGAATTGTTATGGCAAAGGGCTTAATTCTTACGAAATAAAACAAACATTGCCGCATAGTATATGGTTTGGTTCGGTTTCCCAGGTGTAGCCTTTCCAAGGCCGATAACCGCCGTGTAGTTTTCCCAACCCAGCCGCTTCGCTGCTGCAAATGGTGCATTTAGCTGTCATAAACACGGCATCTACGGGTCGTAAATGGTGCATTTACGATGGCTAAATGCACCGTTTTTGAAACCCGTTGGCGGCCAACGACTTACAAAACCTTGCTGTCGGGCGCAAAAAGCCCGGCGGTCTGCGCCACGGAAACAGCCGCCCTGCATCTTCCCGGACGGGCGGAAAACCGGCGGAGACCGTCACCTTAATGCACCGAAAATTTGCATAGCCGCTGAAAAAGTAGTATTTTTGCGCCCGAATTTCAGTAGGATTAAAGACACATATTGATATGAATGTTTCTTATAAATGGCTCAAGGAGTATGTGGATTTCGACCTGACACCGCAGCAGGTGTGCGATGCGCTCACCTCAACAGGCCTGGAAGTGGATGCCCTTGAGGAGGTTCAGACGGTCAAAGGAGGCCTGAAAGGGCTTTTCGTGGGCAAGGTTCTCACTTGCGAACCGCACCCCAACAGCGACCATCTCCACATTACGACAGTAGAACTGGGCCATGGACAGCCTTCACAGATAGTGTGCGGCGCACCGAATGTGGCCGCCGGACAGAAGGTAATCGTGGCAGACTTGGGCTGCATCCTGTACGACGGCGACAAGGAGTTCGTTATCAAGAAGTCAAAACTCCGCGGGATAGACAGCTTCGGCATGCTCTGTGCGGAGGACGAAATAGGCGTCGGCACGAGCCATGACGGCATAATAGTGCTGCCGGAAGACGCTCCCGTGGGACAGCCGGCGGCTGAATACTACCACGTGGAGAGCGACTGGCTCATAGAAATAGACATCACGGCCAACCGCGCCGACGCACTTTCGCACTGGGGAGTGGCGCGTGACCTCTACGCATGGCTCAAGCGCAACGGCTACAAGACCGCACTGCACCGCCCCGACTGCACGGGTTTCACCGTGGACAACCACGACCTGCCCATAGCAGTCGATATAGAAAACAGGGAAGCGTGCCGCCGTTACGCCTGCGTAAGCCTGACCGGCTGCGACGTAAAGGAGAGTCCCGAGTGGCTGCAGAACAGGTTGCGCACCATAGGTCTGCGCCCCATCAACAACATCGTAGATGTTACCAACTATATAATGATGGCCTACGGACAGCCGCTCCACTGCTTTGACGCTGACATGGTGACTGGTCACAAGATAATAGTGCGCACCCAGCCGGAAGGAACCAAGTTCGTTACGCTCGACGGCGAGGAACATACGCTCGGAGAGCACGACCTTAGCATCAGCAACGCCGAGGAACCGATGTGCATTGCCGGCATCTTCGGCGGCAAAGGCAGCGGCACGTATGAAACAACGCGCAACATAGTGCTCGAAAGCGCATACTTCCACCCCACATGGATACGCAAGAGCGCACGCCGTCACGGTCTTAGCACCGACGCATCGTTCCGTTTCGAGCGCGGAATAGACCCGAACGGAGTAATCTACGCCCTCAAACAGGCCGCAATACTCTGCCAACAGCTCGCAGGAGGCAAGGTGTCGATGGAGATAAACGACGTGTATCCCACTCCTATAGAGGACGCAAAGGTCAGCTTGGACTACGGTTACGTGAAGTCACTCATAGGGAAAGAGATACCAAACGACACGATTAAGGACATCTGCGAGAGCCTTGAGATGAAGATAACCGCCGAGACAGCCGGCGGAATAGAGTTGGACGTGCCCGCTTACAGGGTGGATGTGCAGCGTCCGTGCGACGTTGTGGAAGACATACTCCGCATATATGGATATAATAATGTGGAGATTCCCACCCAGCTGAAGAGCTGTCTGGTGGTGAAAGGTGACGAGGACAACAAGCACAACCTGGCCAATATCATAGGCGAACAGCTCGTGGGAAGCGGCTTCAACGAGATACTTAACAACTCGCTCACCAAGAGTGCCTACTACGAACAGCGCAACTCTTACCCCGCAGAGAACTGCGTCAGGATAATGAACCCGCTGAGTTCCGACCTCAATGTGATGCGCCAGACACTGCTGTTCGGCGGTTTGGAGAGCATAGAGCACAACTCCAAGCGCAAGAGCCAGAACCTCAGGCTGTATGAATTCGGCAATGTGTATCACTTTTCGCCGGAGAAAAAGAATGCGGACAGCCCGATGGACGCCTACAAGGAGGACAACCGTCTGGCCATGTGGGTGACTGGCAAGCGCGTGGAGGGCAGTTGGGCACACCCCGATGAGGAAAGTACGTACTACGAACTGGCCGCCTACGTGGAGAATGTGCTGCGCCGCATAGGTCTGAAGCCTGAAGAAACGGTGTGCAAGAAGAGCGCCAACGACATCTTCTCCGCCGGCATCGTCATCGAAAACCGTGGAGGCAAGGTGCTCGGAGAGATGGGTATCCTGAGCAAAAAGGTGCTGAAAGAGGCCGACATCGACCGCCCTGTGTATTACGCAGAGCTGAGTTGGACGGCGTTGATGAAGGCTGTGCGCAAGGCAAAGGTGCAGTATAGCGAGATAAGCAAGTATCCTGCGGTGAGCCGCGACCTCGCTTTGCTCGTTGATAAGGGCGTCGAGTTCGCGCAAATCGAGGACATAGCGCGCCAGTCCGAACGGAAGCTGCTGAAGAAGGTGGAGCTTTTCGACGTATATGAGGGCAAGAACCTCCCGGAAGGCAAGAAGAGCTATGCCGTAAACTTCGTGCTTCAGGACGAGACAAAGACGCTTAACGACAAGCA
>CAVHML010000017.1:0-8815 GCA_963636905.1 bacterium | reverse complement strand
AACTCCAATGGGAAGAGCATTTGAATACAGGAAAGCAGCTAAGCTGAAAAGATGGGGTCACATGGCCCGAACGTTCACGAAAATAGGCAAGCAGATAGCCATAGCCGTAAAGGCCGGAGGCCCTGACCCGGACAATAACCCGCACTTGAGGGCCGTCATGCAGACCGCAAAGCGCGAGAATATGCCCAACGCCAACGTAGAACGCGCCATAAAGAACGCCATGGGCAAGGACCAGAAGGACTTCAAAGAGGTGACATACGAGGGATACGGCCCTCACGGAATAGCCATTTTCGTTGACGCAGCCACCGACAACACCACCAGAACCGTGGCCAATGTGCGTGCCGTGTTCAACAAATACGGCGGCAATCTCGGCACTCAAGGCTCGCTGTCGTTCCTGTTTGACCACAAATGTGTGTTTACTTTCAAGAAGAAAGACGGTCTCGATATGGACGATCTGATACTGGAATTTATCGACTACGGTGTGGATGAGGACTACGACGAGGACGAAGAGACGGGCGAAATAACCATCTACGGTGAGCCGACCAGCTTCAGTGACATTCAGAAACACCTCGAAGGCATGGGCTTGGAGGTAACCGGAGCGGAGTTTACCCGTATCCCCAACGACCTGAAAGAGGCCACTCCCGAACAGAGGGAGACCATTGACAAGATGGTTGACCTGCTTGAGGACGACGATGACGTGCAGAACGTCTATACAAACATGAAGCCTGAATAAGGGAAACAAAGGCCTGGATAAGGCCAGGGGTTCTGTTCCGTGCCCGGACACCCGGCATTTGCAAGCGTAAGTCCGGCTGTAAGGCGGAACAGGAAAAACGGATAAAATCCAAAAAGCCGTGTGATTGTAGGCGCAACCAGTAGTGTTGCCACAATCACACGGCTTCCTTTTTGTATCAAACGCAGCGTTTGCGACCCGTAAATGCCGTGTTTACGATGCGTAAATGTACCGTTTACGATGCCAAACGGGCGGTTTACGGGTTGCAAACGGGACTATGCTTCCAAGAGATGGGCGGCCAAGGAGTCGGCAGCCTGCACTATGGCAACGAGAGGCACGTCGCTTGCGGCCGAAATGTTGCTCTTTGACTCGTAGCTCTGGAACGACAAATCCCACGCACCCATGTGCCAGCGTATGGCCAACAGTTCGTCGTTGGTCAGTTCCAGGCCGAGACGCAGCAGCATAACCACCGACTTCTCGCCGTGACCGAACGGGAAACGGGTGTAGTCCACGTCATATCCGTCGTAAGACTCCCACCGTCCCTGGTCGTCCTTGCGGTATTTGGTCATCTTGCGGTAGATGTTTGCCTTGCATACATCGTGCAGCAGCGTGGCTATGGCTATGCTTTCTTCGGGCAGACGAGGCTCCAGCTCCGGCCTAAGCTCCAGCATCTGGCGGCGGAGTGCAAGGGCTGCACGATACACATTGAGCGAATGTTCCAGCAGACCGCCGTCATGGCTGAGGTGACGGTTGACTGAAGCGGGCGCAACAAAGAACCCTGCCTTCTCAAGGTAGGCCACTACTGCGCCGATACCCTTGCGGTTGGTGGCTTCAAGTATGGATATGAACTCGTCTTTCATCTTCTTCTGTGTTCGGCTAACGGCTGCATTTGTATTGAAGTCCGCCGCACTTTACGGGAAAAGGCGGCGGACTTTATGTCGTGGGGACGGTCGGTTTCACTTCACCTTCTCGCCGTTCACCACAAGGTTCTTGACGGTGCAGTTCTCTATAACGTCCTTCTTGAACGCCCGCTTCTCGTCCTTTATGTCGCAATCCTCAAAGGAGAAGTCCGTAAGGCGGTACTTTTCCGACTTGCCGACGTCGAAGAAATTGCGGCAAGTGGCCTTTACGTTCTTGAAAGAGATGTTGTTGCACTGCGAAAGGGGCATATCCTTGCGCTCTTCGGGCTTGAAAAACTGTGTCCAAGGGCGCACCACAAGGAAGCTGGTGCAGGTGCCTGTGACGTTTTCAAGGCTGACATACTCGTAGTGTTGCGGCGTGTCAGGACGCATTTTCAGCCAGAGTACGCGGTTTGCACCGGCCATTGTGTTGTTGCGGAACACGATGTTGCGGTCGTGGAGCGACTCGCTGCCGAGCGTAAGACAGCTGTGTACGCTGCCGTAATCGCAGTTTTCCACTATGATATTCATGTTCGGGCCGTTGTCAGGGTCCTTGTCTGCCCACGTTCCCTTGCCGCCTTTCAGCACAACAGCGTCGTCGTTGACACTCATGTAGCAGCGGTTTACGAGCACGTTCTTGCAGTAATCGATGTCGATAGCGTCGCTGCTCGGAGCCTTTAGTCCGCTCGTTGGGGCGTAGATGTGGCAGCCCAAGTAGCGCACATACTCGCATTTGTAGAGGTGGTTGGTCCAGAAAGGACTGTTTATCAGGCGCACGTCCTGCACCGTAACGTTCGTTGAGTTGGAGATATACACCAGTCTGGGACGCATAGCCTCAAGGTTTGTACACTGGCGGTTGTACTTCCGGCGTATCCAGAACTCCTCCCAGTAGTTGTGGCCGTTGCCGTTTATCGTGCCGTGTCCGGCAATGGTGAAGCCGTCGGTACTGTCTGCGTTGACGAGGGCGGCGAAGTATTGCAGCGTTTGCCCCTCCATACGGGTCTTCAACAGCTTGAAATCGCGTATGCGGTCGCTGCCTTTCAGCACGCCGCCTTTCTCTATATAGAGGTTAACGCCCTGCTTGAAGAAGAGCGAACCGCTGAGGAATGTGCCTTGGGGCACCACTACCACACCGCCGCCGTCCGCTTTCGCACGGTCTATCACGGCCTGTATCGCACCGGTCTGCACCGTATTCGAGTCGGTACTCACCCCGTAGTCGGTTATGACATACCGCTTGCCGAGCTTTTCCACCGCCACTTTCGTCGTGTCACTGAACCATTCGGGTATCGGAGTGCCGTCGGGGAAGAGCTGCACTTGCTTCTTTTTTCCTGCCGAAGCGTGGCATGCCACAGCCAAAGCCACGGTTATCAAGATCTTTGTTCTCATGTTTTTTGTTTTTAGTCGTTGGATTGGTTTTATAATCAGTTTGTTTAAGGTAGTCAAACCCTTGCTCCGGGCCGGTATATGAGGCCGATGCCGTTGTGCAAAGCGGCACGCCGGTTCGCGCCTATATCCGGTTTATATCCACATAGCCGTGCATTACGGCATAAATAGTCATGGCTGACACGCTCCTAAGCCCCAACTTCTCCATGATGTTCCTGCGGTGTGTTATCACCGTGGCCAGACCTATGTTGAGAATGTCGGCTATCTCCTTGTTGATATGCCCCTGCACAATGAGCGCCATGACCTCTATTTCACGGTTCGACAGCACATTCTGCTGCATCGGAACGGACATGACGGGAGGCAGGTTGCGCCCGTTGGCGTGTGCGCTCTGCTCCAGTGCCAGCAGCGATTTGACGAGTTGCCGCTCGGAAACATGGGTACACAGGCAGTGGAAACCGCTGAGCTGCGTGCCTGTGTCGGCCGACAGCGTGAGCACAATGGTCTTGTGGCGGTTGTCAACAAAGAACCTGCGGTTCTGCAACACTATGTTCGTGGCCACGAAGTAGTGGAAGTAAGCCTCGGGACCGCTGTCCTCCAGCTCGGCAAACGAACCGAACGCATCCACATCTGCCATGGGCATGACCGTTTGCAGTATCGATTTCATGCCGATAACGGCCAAGGTGTTGGGGTCAACCACCGCTATTTTCGGGCGGACAGCACCCTTGGCCGCCCCTTTCCCCTCCATTTCCAGAGGTATCCCGTCCATTCCATGAGGTTTTCCTGTACCTTCATGTGGACATCCCGTGCTTTCATGTGGCTTTTCCGTACCTTTATAAGGTTTCCCCGTGCCGTTCATATCGCAGTTCCGCCCTTTTGGCCGCGCCAACTCTAAGACATGAAGCCCAGCAATGCACCTGCGGCTACTGCCGAACCTATCACTCCGGCCACGTTAGGACCCATTGCGTGCATGAGAAGGAAGTTGTGGCGGTCGTATTCAAGGCCGAGATTGTTGCTTATACGTGCCGACATAGGCACCGCAGACACACCGGCGTTGCCTATCAGGGGGTTGAGTTTCTTGCCTGAAGGCAGGAACAGGTTCATAAACTTGACGAACAGCACACCGCTGGCGGTCGCTATCATAAAGGCGCAGGCACCGATTATGAAGATGAACAGGGTGTTGAGCGTCAGGAACTCGCTCGCCTGTGTGGAGCAACCCACGGTCAGACCGAGTAGCATCACCACTATATCGTTGAGAGCCGACCCGGCTGTCTTGGCCAAACGGGTGGTCTTTCCGCTCTCCTTGAGCAGGTTTCCGAAGAAGAGCATACCGAGCAGCGGCAGCCCGGACGGCACTATGAATGTGGTAAGCAGCAGTCCGATTATCGGGAACAGTATCTTTTCGGTCTGGCTCACCTGCCTTGCCGGCTTCATGCGTATCACTCGTTCTTTCTTAGTGGTGAGCATACGCATCAGAGGCGGCTGGATCAGCGGCACAAGTGCCATATACGAGTAGGCACACACGGCTATTGCACCCATGAGATTGGGGCTTAGCTTTGACGAAAGGAATATGGCTGTAGGGCCGTCTGCACCGCCTATGATGGCTATACCGGCCGCCTGGTTAGGCTCAAAGCCCAAGGCGAGAGCCACCATGTAGGCTCCGAAGATGCCGAACTGCGCCGCTGCGCCTATCAACACCAACTTCGGGTTGGCTATAAGTGCCGAGAAATCGGTCATAGCCCCTATGCCGAGGAACACCAAAGGCGGATACCAGCCTTGGCGCACGCCCTGATAGAAGATGTTGAGCACGGAGTTGTCCTCGTAGAGACCTATCTCCAGACCGGCATCTGCACGGAACGGGATGTTTCCGAGGATGATTCCCAGTCCTATGGGGATGAGCAGCAGAGGCTCAAAGTCCTTCTTTATGGCAAGATATATGAGGATTGCGCCGACAACTATCATGACCATGTTGCCGGCCGAGGCGTTTGCGAAGCCTGTGTAGGTGAGAAATTCGTTGAAATTCTCAGCTATGAAACTCGTTATTTCCATGGTTGTTTAGGCTATTACTATCAGTGTGTCACCCTCAAGCACGGAGTCGCCCGGCTTGACCAGCACTTCCTTGACCGTCCCGGTGGCCTCTGCCTCGATGTTGTTCTGCATTTTCATTGCCTCAAGCACCACGGCTGTGTCGCCAGAGTTTATGTTGTCGCCCGGTTTCACGTTGACTGACGTTATCGTTCCGGGCAAGGGAGACTTCATGGGAGTGCCTGTTGTGGCTGCCGGCTTTGCCTTTTCTTCCTTCTGAACGGTGGCTGCCTGAGGTGCGGGAGCCGGGGTTACGGGTTTTACTGCGTGCGGTGAGTGAACCTGATGCGCCGCCTTTATGGGCTGTTTCAGTTCCACTTCAAACGGTATGCCGTTCACTTTCACTTGGGCGAGGTTGCCTTCCACTTCCTCAATCTCCACTTCGTAGTCAACGCCCTTTACTTTATATTGATACTTGTTCATGTTGTTTCTGTTTAGTTTATGGTTTTACTTGTGTGTCTGTACCCTTTGGGGATGAAGCCGCGCCCCGTTTATTCGTGGAACTGCGTCATCTGTATATACTCGCCGTTCCAGTCGGTGTGCTTGGGCTTTATGGTTATCACTCCGCTCTCCACATCGTGCACCTCGTCTTGGTACTGTTTGAGAGCCATAGCTATAACAGCCATGTATATCTCCTTGTCTATTCCCTTGGTTTTCAGACCGTCTTGCAGGATGTTGTTGGTCTTGTGACCTATCTCAATGGTTTTCTCCACGGTCTTCACTCCTGCCTTCAGCGGTTGCAGCCCGGCCACTTTCCCTGCCGTTTCGCGGTGTCGCATGAACAAACCGAAGAAATAGAAGAACAGGAACATCAGCGTAAGACAGAAGAACACGATGCCCATTGACAGCACGGTGATGCCTATGCCATAGGGGTCAGTGCGCTTCAGCTTGGCTATCTTGGACTCTCCTGCCTCGGTGTCGTTGGATATGCCGGGCGTAACTGCGCCGCTGTCCCTCACGACCCAGGTGTCTGCACCGTCGGTAATGCGCGCATAAGACTGTCCGTCGGCCATTACAGGCACTGTAACCGAGTCAACGAGGTTTACCGCATTGCCGTTATACAGTGCGATCCACACCTGTTTTTGGGGGTTGACCGGCACAGACAGGTGGAGCGAACCCTTTTCCGGGCGGCTGTTACAGTGGAACACGAGGTGCTGGCGTGCGCTCATGTTGGTGCGTTCGTCGCCGCTTGGCACCACGCACATGCGCTTTATGCGCTCAGGAACGCTCATCTTTTTGTCGAGTACAGAGCGGTCAGTGGTAATATACATACCACGGATGTTGTAGGTAGAGTGGGATATGTTGGCTATTTCCACCCATGCTTCCCGTTGTCCGTATTCGTCCGTCAGTCCGGAAGTGTTGCCTGTCTGCACCTCGTTCAGCCTTATGCTCTTCTCCATCTGGGCAAATGAGGCCGACACCGACAGCAGTAGCGCACCGGACATCAATCCGAATTTGTTCATAAACGTTTGAGTTAGTACTTTATTATATAAGTTGTTTTGTTTCAATCGTGCGTTTTCCGCTTCGTAAACGTCCCGTCTGCCTTGGAGCAGTGCCGGGGTTGCACAAGCCCAAGGCTACAGTCCGCCGCAGCAGAGCAGTATGATGAGCTGCGCAGTGAGTATGCGCATGAACATACTGAGCGGATATACCGTCGAATAGGCTATGGCCGGGGCTTCCTTGGAACACGTCTGGTTGGCGTAGGCCAGTGCCGGAGGGTCGGTATATGTGCCGGCCACCATACCCATGATGGTGAAATAGTTGAACTTGTACCTGAGTCTTGCCAGCGTACCCACGATGAGGATGGGCAGAACCGTTATGATGAAACCCGTATAGACGTACTTCAGTCCGTCGCCCTGCACCACTGTCTCCCAGAAACCGGCACCTGCCTTGATGCCGACACTGGCCAGGAAGAGCACAAGTCCTATCTCGCGCAGCATCATGTTGGCACTTGTAGTGGTGTAGGTGACGAGATGCACCTTGTAACCGTAGCGTCCTATGAGTATGGCTATGATTAGCGGCCCGCCGGCGATACCGAGCTTCATCGGAACCGGCATGCCGGGAATGGCGAAAGGCAGGCTTCCGAAGATGATACCGATGATTATGCCTATGAAGATGGTGGCTATGTTGGGTGTGTCAAGACGCTTTATGGAGTTTCCGAGCACATCGGCCACGCGGTTTACGTGGTTTTCAGGACCTACAACCATCACCCTGTCGCCCACTTGCAGGGCGAGATTGGTGCTGGCAAAGAGGTCCATGCCCTGACGGGTGATGCGCGTTACGTTAACGCCATATACCGACGAGAAGTGCATCTGGCCGAGTGTCTTGCCGTTGATGGCCGGGCGCGTCACGAGAATGCGCTTGGATACCATCGGCTGTTCCTTGTCCACTTCCTCCCAAGCCACCTCTATTTCGGGGCCGATGAATGCTATGATGGCCTCAGCGTCGGCTTCGGCACATACTATAAATATCTGATCGCCAACCTCAAACACCGTGTCGCTCTTCGGAATGATTACGTGTCCGTCGCGCAACAGCCGCGAGCACACGAAGTCACGGTTGAGGAAGTCGTGTATCTGTCGCAGGGACCGTCCTGCCAGATAGGAGTTTGTCACCTCAAGATGCATGTTGTGGGGCTTCACGTGTGTGTCTTCCGCCTCCTCTGCCTCCAGCTTTTTCTCCTCGTTGCCGGTGTTTATGCGGCAGATGAAGCGCAGGGCTATCGTTGCGCCGATGATGCCCAGCACTCCCAAGGGGTAGGCACAGGCATAGCCGGAGGCTATCTGCGGTATGTCGCCCTTGGGGAAAACGCTCTCCAACGCCTCGTTGGCGGCACCGAGACCGGGGGTATTGGTCACAGCACCGTACAGTGTGCCCACCATCATTGGCAGGTTGTGCGGGTCTTTGGTGTCGAAAAAGATGAAGTAACAGGCAAACATCACAGCTATATTCAGCAGCACTACGGCCACAGAAAGCAGATTTAGCGTGATGCCACCCTTGCGGAAACTCTCGAAAAAGCCGGGACCTACCTGCAAACCTATCATAAAGACAAACAGTATAAGACCGAAATCCTGCAGGAAAGTCAGTATGTTTGTCGGGGCGGTCATGCCGATGTGGCCGGCAAGGATGCCTGTGAACAGCACAAACGACACTCCAAGCGATATGCCTCCGAACTTTATTTTACCAAGAAGAACGCCTCCTGCTATCACTATGGCATAGAGCATTGCTATGTGAGCCACGGAGTCGGTAGTAGTGAATAGATTGACAAACCATTCCATAAAGTGTGTTCAATTACAAAGTTCGGTGCAAATTTACTATAAAAAAGTATCATGCCGCAAATTCCGACGGGGTATTTTGACACAGAAACACCCCATTTGCGCATTTTTAGGGTTATTCCGTCTGTTGACAGACGACACATTTGCAGACAGACGGCGCACATCTGGAGGGGCGCAGTGCCGGACATAGCCTCAAAGAGGCTGCACCTCAGTAACCCCATGTGGAGCGTCAGCGGAACGTGGGGCGGTAGATGGCAGCCCCAATGCCGGCTTCGAAGATGCCGCACTGCCGCGGAGAGGAGTACCTGCCCGTGCGGAGAAGTTCCCCATAGCCTTATGTGCGGCATCTTCGAAGCCGATGTTCCATCCCGTATCTTAATCCCCCACGTTCCGCTGACGCTCCACATGGGGTTACTGAGATGCGGCCTCTTCGAGGCCATGCGCCGGAG
>CAVHML010000016.1:0-21439 GCA_963636905.1 bacterium | reverse complement strand
AAAGTAATGTGGTATTAATCTTAATTAATATCTTTTTTGACCCGTAAATGCGCTGTTTGCTATCCGCAAACGCTTCGTTTACTGCCCGAAAATGCGCTGTTTACAGCCCATAAACGCTTCGTTTACTGCCCGTAACTGCCCGTCTGCTTTCTCCAAATGCCCCGTTTACGACTCGTAACCCGGCGGTTTGCGATGGCTAAATGGTATGTTTGTGGGGCGTAAACGCACCGTTTTTCGCCCGTAACCCGGCAGGTTACGGAAACAACTGGCTGTCAAAGGATTGGGAAACGGGCTGTCTGAAAGGCAAGAACCGCCGGCTGGCAGGGCAAAAACCGGAATATCAGCAGCCCAAAAGATTGCAGACGCTTTTGCCGAAAATGTATGCAATCTTTGGGCAAAATATATGCTGACCCGGAACCGTGCGGCTTGCTTCCGTCGGGCAAGGGTAGTGGCGGGGATAAAAAACGGGGCCGCCGAGATCACCTCGGCAGCCCTTTCTCCTCGTTAGTACGTTATGAAAATTTTGAGAGAATGAAACTTCACAGTTTCAAATTGTCGTTTTAACAAATGATTATTATAGAGAAAGCATTGAAAATAGTTCTTCTTTAATGTCTTTGGCCGTGCGCCTGATATTCTAACCCTGTACGATTAATCTTCCAACCCCGTGCGCTTGATCTTCAGACCCGGCAGTACGCTTCATGTCTTTGGCGTGCGCCTAATCTTCTGACCGTGCTCTTCACGTTTTCGGTGTGCGCTCTCCGACCATTTTTGTCAGGCTTTCCATGAACTCATCGTCTATGTCGCCCGTGAGATTGACTATTATGAGCCGCCGCAACTTGGTGTCTGCGTGGAGCATGATCAGCTCCACTGTGCCGCCGTCCTTTGCCTTGCGGCTGTAGAACGAGCCGTGGGCGTGCTCCATACGGTAGCTCTTGTCGTGGCTGAACCTGTTGGCGTTGCGCTTGAGCAGGTCTTCGGCCACGCGGTAGTAGCCTTCGCCGTGTACGCTCGATGTCACTATGCGCGCGCTTTTGAGCTTTTCCATGGCCTGAACCATGCGCTCCTTGCGGCTTGCGTCGGCCTGTTTGGCGAGCTGTTCCATCATTTTCGGACTGACAGTGATGCAGTGCACCGCCGTATCGTCCTCGCACCGCTCCATAAACTTCGATGCAAAATCCTGTCCTCCCTGCGCCTTGGCCATTGTGACCGTGGCAAGCAGCATCGCCAATATGCCCAGTATGCGTCTCATCGGTCAAGCATGGTGTCGGCGGCTGCGGCTGTTGCACCGGCGGAAGCCTTGGCTGCGGCTGCTGCGGTGTCGGGATTTTCGGCCTTGCTTATGCCCTCAGACACGAGTTCGAGGGCGTTTTCCACCTTGTCGTAGGCCACTGCCGGGTCGTCGTAGGTGTCTTTGTATGCGGCATAGTTGATGTCTTCGGTGCCGCTGTCGTCCCTTTCCATGGAGAATTGTGCGGCGTTGCCCAGCGTTATCACCACTGCCACCACTGCAGCGGCCTTGAACAGCGGTGCGAAACCGCCCCACAGAGTGACCCTGCGCGCTTTTACGCGCTTAGGCTCTTCGGCGGTAAGGGCCAGCACACGGGCGTCGAAGCCGTCGCCCAATGGACATTCTCCGGCGGCCATCCGCCCGTAGGCGAACAGGGGACGGTACTTCTCAAGCTGCGCCGGCACGTCTTCCTGGCTGAAGAAGGCTTTTAGAATATCCTCCTCTGCAGTGGTTGTGTCGCACTGCCAGTAGCGTTCCAGCAGCTGTTCTATATACTTATAGTCCATAGTTCTCCGTTTCAAAGTATTTCTTCTTTATTGCCTGACGGGCACGGAACAGGTTTACCTTCACCTGTTCCTCGGTTACGCCCATCACCGTGGCTATTTCCTTGTAGCTTTTGCCCTCGAAGTCTCTCAGTTGCATCACGCTGCGCTGCTTTTCCGGCAGACTGTCAACGAGTCTCCTGACGAGTTGCACTCTGTCGTGGAGCATTGCCTGTCGCTCGGGGTTGGATGTATAGGAGTGGTCTGGCGGCTCTGCCCCTGCCGAAGCGTCGAGCGGCTGGCTGCGGTTGGCCTGACGGCGCACCTTGTCGAGCGAGAGATTGCGGCAAACCGTGAGGCAGAAGGCTTCGATAGAGTCTATTGCGCCCCACTCGTCGCGCCGGTTCCACACCTTTATCATAGTTTCCTGCACAACGTCTTCCGCCTCCGCCCTGTCGAGAGTTATGCGGTAAGCCAACCGGTAAAGTTCATTCTTCAACGGCAAGATGTCGTTCCGGAAACTGATATTTTTCATCCTCTCTGTCTATATGACGATTTTGGCGGTGCAAAAGTTACACCTTGCGCCCGTTTTTTGCCGCCTTTCCGCTGCGGAGTGCAGTTTTTGACACATTGTCTATTGCATTTCGACATACCGCAGGTCGAGCTTTGTGTATCTGCGGAGGCTGTCGCAGTGCTCAAAGAGGCCGAGAGGTTGGGTGAGAGGGGAACCGTCGCGCTCCGGGTCGTAGGCCGTTCCCGACGGCGGATTGGGTATGCGCGCCGCCTCGTTGAGGTATTCGTCGCAGTAGCGGAGGCTTCCGAACTCCGGCCACTCGCTTATTATCAAGTCCATAGCCACCGCATCGCACGCCACACCGTCCTGCGAGGCCATGACGGAGCACGCCCACTGGCCGTTGAACGGGGGCTTCTGCCACTTCGGAGCCGGCTTGCCGTTGACGTCGCGCGAGCCGTAGGTGCCGTCAACGAGGAACAGCAGGCACTTCAAGCCCATGTCCTTGTGACCCATCCAATCGACTATGGTCTTGTATTGCGGCTTTCCGCCGCGCTTGTCCTGCGAGATGTTGTTGTGGGAGTTCTGTCTCCAGAAGATACTTATGTCGGTTGCGCCGTACCAGTTCTTGCCGCACAGCGTGACACCAGGCCCCTTGTGGGTCTTGAGCAGCGCACTGTTTATCAGATAGTCGGCATCGGCCACACATTTGGCCAAGCCCCGCGCCATCTTTCCGTTGTCTATACTATATTTGATGCGCTCCTTGTAGTATTCGCACCGCTCCCTGCCGTCGCCGCCGAGCTGGTCTATGAACCTTACCTGCGGGAACTCCCGGTGGCACTTGTCGTAGATGCTGTCGGTAATGGCGCGGCTCGGCTCGCACACCACGATGTCCTGCGGCCTCACACCGCCGTCGTTGACGAGCGTCTTCAGCAGAGCCAGGGTGACAAAGGGCGACGAATTGAGGTCGATAGTGTCGCGGTGGGTCACGGCGTTGTTCATGTTGAGCTTTATGGCTATGGTCTCGCCGGGGCGATAACCGCGCTTTCCGCGCCCCCGACGCTTGTTGAAGTCGGCGAAAAGAGCCTTCCACGCCTTCTTGGCAGAACTCTCTCCGGCCACTGTCTCTACGGCCTGGCGCACCATACGGTCGGCCTTGTCCTGCGAGTTCCAGCGGTCTTCCACCCAAAGGCCGGTGTCGCCGTCCCACAAAGCCACGCCCGGACAGTGAACCCAGGCCACTCTTCCGGGGCAAACCCCTATGCCCTTGCCCACAGGCTCGTTGACTCCGCCCATCAGAGGCGGCCTTTTCTGTGCGTTGCACAATGCGCTGCCCAGCAGCAACGCCAGCATCAAGAATGTCTTTCCCATATAGTCTTGTTTTTTTATTACGGTGGTATTTTATAGAAAACCCACCTTATCGTTGCAAAGTTACACAATAAGCGACGGTAAAAGAAACAATTTCCGGGCAACATTCGCCGGGCTATGTCGGAAAACCCGGCTGGTTGCGATGCACAAACAGGCGGTTTACGGAGCGTAAAGCGGCTGGTTACGACACGCAAAGCGGCGGTTTACAAGCCGTAAACCGCCGCTTTGCGTACAGGTAATGCCCGGAATGTGTGCCTCAACGCCTTATCACCGTGCCGTGAAGCCCGTCGATGGCCGTGGCAAGCGTTATCACCACGCGCCCCACACCGGCATCAACGGCGGCAAGGGCATTCTCCAACTTGGGTATCATGCCGTCGGCCACGGTGCCGTCGGCCACATAGCGGTCGAAATCGGCGCGCGTTATCACGGGTATCACGCTGCTGTCGTCATTGGCATCGGCCAGCACGCCGGGCTTCTCAAAGCTGTATATCAGCGTCACGTCGTACATCTGCGCCAAGGCACGCGCCGCCTCCGAGGCCATAGTGTCGGCATTGGTGTTGAGCATAGTGCCGTGACCGTCGTGGGTAAGCGGCGCAAGCACGGGTGCCACTCCGCTCTCCAGCAGCCGCGACAAGGCGGTTGCATCCACCTTTTCAACGTCGCCGACGAAGCCGAAGTCCACTCCGTCTTTCACAGGGCGGCGGTGCGAGCGCACTATGTCCATGTCCGCCCCGGTGAGTCCGAGCGCATTGACACCGCAAGACTGCAGCTTTGCCACTATGTTCTTGTTGACCAAGCCGCCGTAAACCATCGTCACCACACCGAGCATGTCACCGTCTGTGATGCGCCGTCCGCCCACCATGCGGCTCTCAATGCCCATGAGCGAGGCCACCTGTGTGGCTCTCCGCCCTCCTCCGTGCACGAGTATCTTGTGCCCGGAGATACGGCTGAAATCACTAATCAGGCGGCTTAGCCGGGCTTCATCCTCGACTACTGCGCCGCCAACCTTTACTATCGTAAGCTGTTCTTTCTTGTTTGTCATGCGGCAAAGGTACTCAAAATATCGGTTGGGCATCCACTTCCCGAAGCAATCTTTACTGCAAAGCCCACTCATACACAGGCATTATCGTGATTGGCACGCCGTCCGGCTCTTCCGTCCGATACTCATGGTCGGTCAATAGCAGCAAGTCCTTGCATTTAGTCTGCCTATAGGCAAGAAGCAACCCGTTGATTTCCCGCCTTTTGGTCTTCTCGTTTGAAATGTCATACGACACTTGCACACACTGCATGACTCTGTTGCCGTCGCATACCACGAAGTCACATTCGCCCGACCTGTCCTTCAGATAATATATGTCCCATCCCTTGTAGCTGCACTTGCGGATAAGGTGAAGCAGCACTATGGTTTCCAGCCGCCATCCAAGGTTCTCGCCGGCAAAGGCGTTTTCCCGCTTGTTCATCAGCGCAACATCCACAGCGTATAGCTTCTCCTGCGTTATGCGCATCTTGCTCTTTGCAGAGTATTTCCTTATCCCTATCAGCATATAGGCTTGCTTTAGGTAGTCTATATAGTTCCTTACGGTATGTGGAGACTTGAAACCAAACGTGGCGGCGAGTTCGGCGGCTGACGGTATCACGGGAGATACGTTAAGAAGATGGTTCGCCATATTCTCAAAGTTTGCCGTAAAGGAGATTTTATACCGCTGCTCGATGTCCCGCTTCAGCACATTGGACACCAAATGGGAGATGTATGCCCTTTCATTCTTTATGAGCAGCAGTTCCGGGAAGCCGCCTTGCCGCATATAGTCGTCGAACGCCGCCCTGCGCAGGGCTATATCTTTTGTCGTAACGCCTTTGGTGTTCACCTTCTTCACGGCGCAGTACTCCCCAAACGAGAATGGATATAGCGGTATCTCGCTGCTTCTGCCAGTCAGATGCGTGGCGAGGTCGTTGCTCAACAGCTTGGCGTTGCTGCCCGTCAGCACCACGTGCAGTTTGTTTCTGAGCAATCGGTTGACAAACAACGGCCAACCCTCCACATTCTGTATTTCGTCCAGAAAGATGTAGTGGAAGTCTCCGTATATCTTATAGAGCACTTCCAGAATGTCGTTCAGTTGGTTTCCCTGCAATTCCGCAAGGCGTTCGTCGTCGAAATCCACATAGGCAAAAGTCTCTCCCGTATGTTGCAGCACTTGAAAGCACAATGTTGATTTGCCACAGCGGCGCACCCCTATGACAACTTGAGCCTGTGGACTGCTTAGCTCCACAAGCTGCTCTTCACGACGGGGGCATAACCGCTCTTTACGCCGTTCCTCGATTTCTCTCTTTTGGTCACTTAGGATGATTTCCAAGCTCCTCTTGTCCGTAACTCCTTGTTTCATAAGTGCAAAGATAAACCAAAAAACTTGCAAAACGCCTTATTTTGCAAGTTTTCGCTTCTTTGAATGCCTTATTTTACACGTTTTGCACTCTTCAGAACGCCTTATTTTGCAAAACATGGCGCAGTTTGCCGTTGAATTTCGCCTCACCGAACGCCATTGTCGAGTACGGTAAGGGCCGTTTGCTGCCGCAAACTTCTTTTACAAACCATAATGAAGCGGAAGGAAAACGAAACGCCGCCCGGCTTAGGCTTGCGCTTAAAGTCGGGCGGCGATTGCTGATATATGTATGGGGTTGGCGTTCAACGAACGCTACTTGCCTTTCAGAAAACGACACTTGTCATTCCAAATAGGTATATCCGTAGAGGCCGGAGCGGTAGTTGGACAGGAATTCCTTGCCCTCCTCAAGCGTTATCTTGCCCTCCTTGACGCTCTTCGACACCCAAATCTCCAGTTGGCGCACCAGTTTCTTGGGGTTGTACTGAACATAGTCGAGCACTTCGGCTACCGTCTCGCCGTCAAACACCTGGTCGATGTTGTACTTGCCGTCCTTCACGCTTATGTGTACGGCGGTGGTGTCGCCAAACAGGTTGTGCATATCGCCGAGTATCTCCTGATAAGCACCTACGAGGAACACGCCCAGATAGTAGGGTTCGTTGCGCTTAAGGCTGTGTACGGGCAGTATATGCGAGTTGTTTCGGTTGGTCACGAAGTTGGTTATCTTGCCGTCGCTGTCGCAGGTGATGTCCTGAATGGTGGCACTTCGTGTGGGTCGCTCGTCGAGCCGCTGCAAGGGAACGATGGGGAACAACTGATCGATTGCCCAAGAGTCGGGCAAAGACTGGAACAGGGAGAAGTTGCAGAAGTACTTGTCGGCAAGCAGTTTGTCGAGATTTACAAGTTCTTCGGGCGTGTGCTTCAGGTGTTTTGCAAGGATATTTATCTCCCGGCACACGCTCCAGTACATCTTTTCTATCTCTGCGCGGTTCTTAAGGTCGAGTATTCCGTGGCTGAACAGTTCGAGTGCTTCCTCGCGAATCTGCTCCGCATCGTGCCAATCCTCAAGCATTGTACGCGGATTGAGGTTGTCCCAGATGTCGTAGAGGTCCTTTACGAGTTGGTGACTGTCGGCATCCGGCTCGAATTCCTCTGGCATTTCAGGCAGCGAAGCGGTCTCAAGCACATCGATAACCAGTACAGAGTGGTGAGCGGCAAGCGACCTTCCGCTCTCTGTAATGATGTTCGGGTGGGGCAAACCGTTCTTGTCGGCGGCATCGACAAAGGTGTATATGCAGTCGTTAACGTACTCCTGAATGGAATAATTGACCGAACTCTCGCTGCTCGGCGACCGGGTTCCGTCGTAGTCAACGCCCAGTCCGCCGCCGCAGTCAACGAAATCCACATCGTAACCCATCTTGTGAAGCTGTATATAGAACTGTGATGCCTCGCGCAGGGCGGCCTGTATGCGGCGAATTTTGGTTATCTGGCTGCCTATATGGAAGTGTATCAGGCGCAGACAGTCGCGCATTCCCTTCTTCTCAAGCAGCTCAAGGGCGTCGAGAAGTTCACCGCTCGTGAGTCCGAACTTGCTGGCATCGCCGCCGCTTTCCTCCCACTTACCGCTGCCCGACGATGCGAGTTTCACCCTTATACCGAGGTTTGGCCTGACGTTAAGTTTCTTTGCTTCACGTGCAATTATCTCAAGTTCGTTGGGTTTTTCTATCACTATGAATATGCGCTTGCCCATCTTCTGCGCCAGGAGCGCAAGCTCTATGTAGCTCTGATCCTTGTATCCGTTGCAGATAATGAGCGAGTCGCTCTGGCACTGTACGGCAATCACGGCGTGCAACTCGGGCTTTGAGCCGGCCTCAAGACCGAGGTTGAACTTGCGCCCGTGGCCTATTACCTCCTCGACAACGGGCTGCATCTGGTTGACCTTTATGGGGTATATGATGAAATTCTCGCCCTTGTAGCCATACTCGTCGGCCGCCTTCTTGAAGCAGCTGCTGGTCTTTTCGATGCGGTTGTCGAGTATATCGGGGAACCGGAGCAGCACTGGAGCGGTCACATCACGCAGGGACAGCTCGTCCATAACGTCGCGCAGGTCTATCTGAGTGTTGTCCTTGCACGGTGTGACATACACGTCGCCCTTGTCGTTAACGCCAAAATAGGAAGTGCCCCAGCCGTTGATGTTGTACAGTTCCTTGGAGTCTTCGATCGTCCATTTCTTCATTTGCTCGTCGTTTGTCGTTGGTTTTTGTTCCGTGGGCGGTCGGTTGTGCGCCACGATGTCGTTTTGTAAATACATATTAAGGCGGGTCCTGAAAGTCCGAAACGCTCCAGAACCCGCCGTCAATGCGGTCAGATGCCGAGCAGACGGCGCAGCCCGGCCACCGTTATCTCAATCTTTTCGTAGTTGTCCATCAGGCTCACGTCGAACGTATATCGAGCCTTTGAATAGAATTTCCCGCGCTCCGCAAGCTGTCCGGCGATGAACTGTTCAAGCTCTTCGGGCGACTTGCCCTTCAGCAGAGGCCGCTCGGTCTTGCCCATGAGCAGGTGTTTGTAGAGCACACCCGGCGAGGCTTTCAGGTAAACCACCTGCCCCTGCGAGTTCATGTAGTCGATATTGTCGAAGAAACACGGCGTGCCGCCGCCGCAACTGAGCACTATATCCTCAAACTCCGCCACCTCGTGCAGCATTGTGTGCTCCACTTTGCGGAAGCCGTCCTCGCCTTTTTCGGCAAACAGTTGCGGCACCGTCTTGCGCATCCGCCCCTCTATGTACCAGTCAAGGTCATAGAAAGTAAGTCCAAGTTCCTTGGCCAAGACCTTTCCAACCGTAGTTTTTCCGGCTCCCATATAGCCGATAAGCATTATGCGGTTCATCGTTTTGTAGTGTAGGTTACGGGGTTGCCGGTGTCATTTCCTCTTTGCGGGCGTCGCCTTTACCACATCCATGCACTCTTCGTAGGTCAGTTCTGCGGCCTTGTCGTGCATAGCCTTAGGCAAACGGTAGTTCTTTCCATCATAAACTATATAGGGCCCGTAGCGTCCGTTGAGCACTTCGAGCTTGGCATCCTCGCTGAATTGCTTTATATGCCGCTGTTTTTCCTGCTGCCTCTTCCCCATTATCAGGGCAACAGCCGCATCGAGAGTGATTGCCATCGGGTCGGTTCCCTTGGGTATCGACACGTATTGCTTGTTGTGCATGACGTAGGGACCGAAGCGTCCTGCACCCACTACGACCTTTGAACCTTCGTATTCGCCTATCTCGCGCGGCAGTTTGAACAGTTCCAGAGCCTCGTCGAGGGTTATCGTCTCCATGCTTTTGCCGGTGGGAATCTGCGCAAAGCGCGGCTTCTCGTCGTCATCGGCGGTACCTATCTGCACCACAGGCCCGAAGCGTCCTATCTTTACGCACACCTGTCTGCCCGTCTTGGGGTCGTTGCCGAGCGTCCTTTCGCCTACTTTGTGCTCCGAACGCTCGTTCATAGTCTTCTCCACAGTAGGCTCAAAGTCACGGTAAAAGTCCTTCATCATGTCCGTCCACGCCTCGCCACCCTCGGCTATTTCGTCGAACTTCTGCTCCACTTTGGCCGTGAAGTTGTAGTCCATGATGCCGGGGAAGTACTTCATGAGGAAGTCGTTCACCACGATTCCCACGTCGGTCGGCATGAGTTTGCCCTTCTCGCTGCCCACCATTTCGGTGCGTGTGCCTTGGGTTATGACCTTTCCCTTGAGCGTATCAACGGTGTAGGTGCGCTCCTCGCCCTTCTTGTCGCCCTTGTGGACATACTCGCGCTGCTGAATGGTACTGATAGTGGGTGCGTATGTTGACGGGCGACCTATGCCCAGCTCTTCCAACTTGTGCACAAGGCCGGCCTCGGTGTATCGCGCAGGACCTTGGCTGAAGCGTTCGGTGGCCGAAATCTCACGGCGCACAAGTGTCTGGCCTTTCTTCAGCGGTGGTATCACGGGCATATTCTCATCGTCAGACTGCTCGTCGTCGTGCGATTCGCGATATACTTTGAGGAAACCGTCGAACTTTACAACCTCGCCCGTGGCCACAAACTGCTCGTCAAGCCCCGACAGCGAAATGTTCACCGTGGTCTTCTCCAGCTCGGCGTCGGCCATCTGGCTGGCGGCGGTGCGCTTCCATATCAGGTCGTAGAGCCGCTTCTCCTGCGCCGAACCCTCTATTGAGGTGTTGCTCATGTACGTCGGGCGTATGGCCTCGTGGGCTTCCTGCGCCCCTTTGGAGTGGGTCTGGTAGTGGCGAACCTTGCTGTACTGCTCGCCCCACAGCTTCTCTATCTCCGCCTTGGCGGCGTTGATGCACAGCGAAGAGAGGTTCACCGAGTCGGTACGCATATAAGTTATGCATCCGTTCTCATACAGATGCTGGGCTATCATCATCGTCTGCGACACTGTGAAGCCCAGCTTGCGAGCCGCCTCCTGCTGCAGTGTCGATGTGGTGAACGGCGGGGCCGGGGTGCGCTTCTGCGGTTTGCACGCAACAGACTCTACGGCAAGCTCCGCATCCTTGCACTTTTCGAGGAATGTCATCACCTCTTCGTGTGTCTTGAAGCGGCGGTTAAGCTCGGCCTTTACTTCTGTGGCCGACCCGTCGGGGTTGGTTGCGGCCAGTATGGCGTTCACCTTATAATACGGTTCGCTGTGGAAAGCCTGTATCTCGCGCTCGCGTTCCACTATAAGTCGCACTGCCACGCTCTGCACACGGCCGGCCGAGAGGGCGGGTTTCACCTTGCGCCACAGCACAGGCGACAGTTTGAAGCCCACCAGACGGTCAAGTACGCGGCGTGCCTGCTGCGCATTGACGAGGTTCATGTCCAGGTGGCGCGGATGTTCTATGGCAGCCAGTATGGCCGGCTTGGTTATTTCGTGGAACACAATGCGGTTCGTCTTCTTCTCGTCAAGCCCAAGCACCTCACACAGGTGCCACGATATTGCCTCCCCCTCGCGGTCTTCATCGGAAGCCAGCCACACCTTGTCGGCCTTTTTGGCGCACTGCCGCAGCTCCTTGACCACCTTTTCCTTTTCGGCGGGTATCTCGTAGTCGGGCTGAAGCGTCTCGGTGTCGATGCTAAGCTCCTTCTTTTTCAGGTCGCGTATGTGGCCGTAGCTCGACATAACCTTGTAGTCGTCACCAAGAAACTTCTCTATTGTCTTGGCCTTAGCGGGCGACTCGACAATAACCAAATTCTTTTGCATGCTGATTAAAAACTATTGTTCGGGCTGCAAAAGTAAGCAAAAACTTCGCTTACACATTATTATTATATCTATTTTTTGCTTTTTTAGTGGCAATGAAGCATACATTGGCGTTTCAATTATGCTAAAAGTCAAACAAATAAACGGCGTGTTTTTGCTAAAAGTCAAACATTTAGAACCGCATTTTGTGCTAAAAATCAAATAAAAGCGATGGTTGCGCTATCTGTTCCCGGTGCTTCCGTTTACGTTTCCCGAAGAGTAAACCAATGCAATCCGGGCGGTAAGCTCACGCAAAAACAGGCATCTTCAGCAAGCGGTTGGCTGTTTGTGCCGTTTGTCAGTGCCCCATCCGTGACGTATCCACCGTCTTGACCTCCTTTTCCTTGTATCCTCCGAACTTGTAGGTGACGGAGAGAGTGGCGGCAACCCAGTTGTTGGCTACCTTCATGCGGTAGTCCTGATTGCCCTGAACGGAGCGTGTGTCGATTTTATTGTTAAAGATGTTGCTTCCTTTGAGCTGCGCTGACCATCTTCCGTCGTGCGAAGACCAGTGCAAACTGGCGTTCATTCTGAATACAGGGCTTATGTCGTAAACGCCCTGTATGGCCTTTGACTGGAAGAACGGGTTGAGTATTAGGCGCAAGTTCTGCGTCCGGCACAGCTTTACCGATGCCGTTCCGCCGAGCAACGCTATCAGTTTCCTGCGGTCAAACGGCAAGTCGAAGAAGCTGTTGCTCTTGTCGTGCTTGTATGTACCTACCGCAAATGCGTTGCCGTTGAGCCATTTTCCTGCGCTGAACGAGGCAGACGCCTGCAGTCCGAAGCTGCGGTTATAGTCGAAATTGGTCTCTTTCATTATCACGGCCATGCGGTCTGACGGTTGGTAAGGCAGCTGTACGAAGTAGTCGGGATTCAAGCTGACGAAAGCCATCAGCGTATATCGTTGCTTTATCTGCCACATCAGGTTGGCATTATAGCTTGAGTAAGGCTTCAGACCTGGGTTTCCGTGTACCTCCGTATAGGCAGAGGAATAGTACACACTGCCCATTGTTGACCAGTAAGAGGGGTATGCGGAACTGGAACTGAACGACAGGTTGAGCAGATGGCTTTCGCTTATGTTCCACAAGACGTTAAGCGTCGGGTATAAGTGCCACTTGTTCCACTGCGCAGTATGGTATTGCTCGGCGGCCACCGATGCCTCCATACTTACCTGGCTGCCTATCTGCTTGGTGAAACCGGCATACATGTTCCATATTCTCTCGCTTATGTCAACGCTGCTCGTGGCGTCCGGCAGTACGTTCCCGGCCTTGTCGAGCGTGGTTTGGCTGCTCCTGTTGTCGGTGAACTGTCCTTTCACTCCATACGACAAGCCCCAGCCGTGCGGCAATGAGTGGCTCTGGTCAGCGGCAAACATCCATTTGCCGATGGTCTGTTCGCTCCCTGTGGTCAGGTTGCGCCCCGTTTCTGTCGCCATGCCGTCCGCCGGGACTGTTCCGTCAAGCACTTGTTGCTGCGGAGTGCGGTAGTTGGTGTATGAACCGCTTATGCTAAGGCCGAACGGGAGCACGTAGTTCACGTCAACATTGTGCAGGTATTCGTGGCTGTCATAGTGCATCTCGCTTGCGCCAGACCCCGTTGAGTGGGTGTCGGTACACGACTTGTTCCACTTGCCGGTATAGGAGATGTCAAGACGGTGGGCTTTGCCGAAGGCGTAATTCATGCCTAAGCGGTAGTCATGAACTATCCCGAAGGACTTCTGCCATGCCTCTTCTTCGTAGCGAATGCGCCTGTCGCCCAGCGGATGGTTGGCCTCGCATGAGGATTCGCCATAGGTATTGCCGTTCTGAAGCTGGTATTGCGCATCCAACCCGAACTTCCCGCGTTGCAGGGAGAGGTAGAAAGCACCTGTCTCCGTGTCGTATCGGCTCTGCTGCAAGCCGCCTTTCAACTGCCCGGACAACCGGTTTGTACCGGCAAAGTCCTTCGTTATGACGTTTAAGGCCATTCCCCTGACATGGTAACGCGCCGGGGCGGCGAGCATCACCTCGGCCTTTGCCAGCTGCGAGGCGGGCATTGCCTTCAGCCGGTCGGCCAACTGTTCCTGCGTAAGTGTGGTGGCTTGTCCGTTTATGATGAGCGTTATCTCGTTGCCGGAGAACTTTATGCTGCCGTCAGCGTCACTTATACCGGGAATACGTGTAATGGCTTCGTATGCGTTGTCGGCCGGCAACTGCTTGACAAGCAGCGGCATATTGTACGACAACACGCCCCTCTCAACCCTAACCACAGGGGTTGAACCCTTTACCATAACCTCAGGCAGGTTGTGCATCACCTCTTCCATAGCAAGGGAGTCCTGCCTTGTCTGTGCCATACCGGCTGTCCTTACAGCCGAAAGCAGCAGTAGTCCCAAAAGAAACCGCCGGTTCTTCATGTCCTTTGCTTGTTGTTTCCGCCCGGAAACAACCGTGTTCCCGAACGGCACGGCAAAAGTATAAATAAATAAGGAAACGCCCGGCATCTTCCATCGGTATTTTTTTGCAGCGGACAACGCCTTTGTGGCATATCGGAACGCCCCGGACACAGCGGCAAAGCGGCGGTTTCCGGCGGCCTTTGCAACGGTCTGTGGCACAAACCGTTGCGGATGCGCCTGGAAAAGCGGCGGTTTACGGGTCGTAAATGCCGCATTTACGGGTCACAAACGGGCGGTTTGGCATACACAAACCGGCGGTTTTCCTGCACCAAGTCCTCTGATGAGAAAAAACGTCCGGCGGTTTATATAAATGTACAGGCAAGCGATAGTGTCAAAAACCTCCGTTGACAAGAATGAATACTCCGTTGCCGGAGGCGAAATCCTCCGTTGCCGGCATGAAATATAGGGCAGGAATGAAGCGAAGTTGGCTTTTCTTTGTACTTTTGCACGGTACAAGCGGCTGTGAACCTGCCATTAAAGACGCCGCAACACTCAGGCAAGGCGCACAGACCGCACGGTGCAGGACGCGCAAAATGCGCAGAGGGCACGCCCGAAAGGACAAGAAAAACGACGGAAGTGTTGCGGACGCAATTGCAAATGAAGAAGACAATACTCGCTTTCACCATGTTGCTCGCGGCTGTCACGGGCTTTGCCGGCAACGAGGAGCTTGGCATATACAACCGAACCGACCTCGGCAGTTTCTGGAGATACGACTTCCGCTATCTGACAACCGACACCGACGGCGTAAGCAACGTAACGCTTTCGGCTGCCATCTTCATGCATAAAGACCTGCAAAGCAAGAAGAAGGGCGGCAAAGGGTGCATACTCCTGAACCACTACACCATCACCAGCGACGCCGACCGCCCCACCAACGTGACACAACTGACCCAGTTGGAGGGCGCACTGTCCATGAGCAAGTACTTCATCATAGAGTCTGACGGCATAGGCTTCGGACTTACCAAGGACAGACAGCAGCCTTACCTGCAGGGACGCACGCTTGGCAAGGCCAATATCGACGCTTTCATTGCCGGACGCAAGCTGATTGACGAAGAAGGACTGGCCTATGACGCGGCTGTGGTCAACATAGGCTACTCGCAGGGAGGCTTCCTCGGGGCATGGGTTGACCGCCTGGTGAGCGAGGGATACCGCAATGACGAACTGCCGAAGATAGACTACACTCTCATAGGAGACGGCCCGTATGACATATACTCCACCTATCTTGAGGTAATCAAGGACAGTGTGACGCACTATCCCGTGGCCTTGCCGCTGGTACTGAGCGACCTGTTGGCCGACAAGAGCCTCGGCATAAGCCCACAAGACCTGCTTACGCAAGAGTTTCTCGACCACCTGCAGGAGTGGTTCGACTCCAAGGCATACAGCACCGACTCCATTAACGCCATGACTTACCGCCTTTTCGGCAGCAACGAGAAGTCCGGCATAAGCGTAGGCAAGCTCTTCAACATGAATCTGTGGGATTCCGGCAACGCAATGGTGCAGGAAAAGATAAGGCCGTGGATGGAATCGCACTCGCTAACCTACGATAACTGGATGCCGTCAAGGACAGACAGCATCACCATTGTACACTCCAAGGGCGACGAGGTGGTGCCCTTTGTCAACGCCCGCAGCCTCGAAAGGCAATACAAGAGGATGGGTTACACCGCCTATGACGTGGACAGCGCCTACACACAGACCCACCTGCAGACGGGAACCTCGTTCGCTATGAAGGCCATCATGGCACTCACCACATTCAAACCCAAGTCCATCGACACGGCAATCACCACGGTCAGCCGCGCCAAGGCCACGTCAGGAAACCGCAACGTATATGGTCTCGACGGGCGGATGGTGCTCTCCGGCAGCGAATACGGCGCAGGATTTGCACGCCTTCCCAAGGGTGTGTACATCATAAACGGGCGCAAGGTGGTGAAGTAGCGCCCGCTTCCACTCCCCGGCTCTCCGTCCTGACAAACCGGAACGGGGATGTTGCGCCACAAAAACGGCTGCGATGCACGGCTGCAATGTCGGCCTTTGGGGACGCTTTTATTTTGTTTTATAGCTGAAAAACATTAACTTTGCAACGGGCAACGCCCCGAACCGGTCTTCGGAAAGGAAGGCTCCGGGTGTCGGAGCGCGGCCTGACAGACAGACCATATTGCACATTTCGATATGTCAACAGTAACGATAAAGAGCGTCAAGGACAAGCGCGGCCTTGAGGCTTTCATACAGTTTCACTACGATTTGTACCGTAATGACCCCTACGACGCGCCCAATCTCCACAGCGATGAGGTGGCCACGCTGAGCAAAAACCGCAACGCTGCGTTCGAATTCTGCGAGGCCGAGTACTTCTTAGCCTACAAGGAAGACCGCGTAGTGGGGCGCGTGGCCGCCATAATCAACCGCAAGGCCAACGAAAAGTGGCAGCGCAAGAGCGTGCGCTTCGGCTGGATAGACTTCGTGGACGACCGGGAAGTGTCGGCTGCCCTGCTCGACGCTGTGACCGAATGGGGGCGTTCAAAGGGCATGACAGAGGTGGTAGGGCCGCTCGGATTTACCGATATGGACCCCGAAGGCATGCTTACGCACGGCTTCGACCAGCTCGGCACGCAAGCCACCATATACAACTACGACTACTATCCTAAGCACATGGAAAGCATGGGCGGCTGGGAAAAGGACAACGACTATGTGGAATACAAACTGTTAGTGCCCGAAAAAATGCCCGAAAAGTACGGGAAAATAGCGCAAATGATAGAGACGCGCTACAACCTGCACGTTAAGAAACTGACGCGAAAGGACGTGTTCCGGGGCGGATACGGCAAGAAAATCTTTGATGTAATCAACGAGACGTTCAGCCATCTGTACGGTTACTCGGAGCTTACTCCACGCCAGATAGACCAATACGTGAACATGTACCTGCCCATGGCCGACCTCAACCTCGTTACACTCGTAGAGGACAGGAACGAAAACGACAAGATTGTGGCCGTGGGAATAACCATACCGTCGCTCACAAGGGCGTTCCAGAAGTGTCGCAACGGCAGGCTCTGGCCTTTCGGATGGTGGCACGTGATACGCGCACTGAAGTTCCACAAGACCGAAGGTGTCGATCTGCTCCTCATAGGCGTACTACCCGAATACCGCAAGAAGGGTGCCAATGCCCTGCTTTTCTCCGACCTGATACCGCGATACCAACAGTACGGCTTCAAATGGGGGGAGACCAACGTGGAAATGGAGACCAACGAGAACGTGCAAAGCCAGTGGCAGTATCTCGAACCCATACAGCACAAGAGACGCAGATGCTACATTAAAAAGATATAGGGGCACACTTTGACCGATGGAAGACGAAAGAATAACCAACGCAAACGGGCAACAGCCCGTTGAATACACCGACGAAAACATCCGCCACCTGTCGGACATGGAGCACGTGCGCACCCGTCCCGGCATGTACATAGGCCGCCTCGGCGACGGCTCCCTGCCCGAAGACGGAGTGTATGTGCTGCTGAAAGAGGTGATAGACAACTCCATTGACGAGTTCAAGATGCACGCCGGCGACCGTATAGAGATAACTGTCGATGAAAACAAGTGCGTCAGCGTGCGCGACTATGGCCGGGGTATTCCCCAGGGAAAGCTCATTGAGGCCGTGAGTGTGCTCAACACAGGAGGCAAATACGACTCAAAGGCGTTCAAGAAAAGCGTGGGTCTCAACGGCGTAGGCGTAAAGGCAGTGAACGCACTCAGCGCACATTTCACCGTAAAGTCGTTCCGTGACGGCAAGGTACGCACCGCCACGTTCGAGCGGGGGCAGCTCCAGACAGACAAGACCGAAGCCTCTTCCGACGAAAACGGCACCTATATATACTTTGAACCCGACGACACGCTGTTCCTCAACTACTCGTTCCACGACGACATCGTTGAGACTATGCTCCGCAACTATACCTATCTCAACACCGGACTGGCCATCATGTACAACGGAAGGCGCATACTCAGCCGCAACGGACTGAAGGATCTGCTCAACGACACGATGACTAACGACGGCATATACCCCATCATACACCTCAAGGGCGAGGACATTGAGATAGCCTTCACCCACACTAACCAGTACGGAGAGGAGTATCACTCGTTCGTAAACGGCCAGCACACCACGCAGGGAGGCACACACCAGAGCGCTTTCAAGGAGCATATAGCCAAGACAATAAAGGAGTTCTACGGCAAGAACTTTGAATATACGGACATACGCAACGGACTTGTGGCAGCCATAGCCATCAATGTCGAAGAGCCGATGTTCGAGAGCCAGACCAAAATCAAGCTGGGTTCGCTCACCATGTCGCCAGGTGGCGGTGTGAGTATCAACAAGTACGTGGGCGATTTCGTGAAGACTGAGGTTGACAACTACCTGCACAAGTACACCGATGTGGCCGAGGTGATGCTGCAAAAGATACAGGAGAGCGAGAAGGAACGCAAGGCTATGGCCGGCGTAACCAAGCTCGCAAGGGAACGGGCAAAGAAAGCTAACCTGCACAACCGCAAGCTCCGCGACTGCCGGATACACTTCTCCGACGTGAAGAACGACCGCAAGGAGGAGTCGAGCATATTCATTACCGAGGGCGATTCGGCCAGCGGAAGCATCACAAAGAGCCGTGACGTGAACACCCAGGCGGTGTTCTCGCTCAGAGGAAAGCCCCTCAATTCGTTCGGACTGACCAAGAAAGTGGTGTACGAAAACGAGGAATTCAACCTCTTACAGGCCGCTCTCGACATTGAAGAGGGGCTTGAAACACTGCGCTACAACAAGGTTATCGTGGCAACGGATGCCGATGTGGACGGCATGCACATACGGTTGCTCATCATTACATTCTTCCTCCAGTTCTTCCCGGAGCTGATCAAGAAGGGTCATGTGTACGTGTTGCAGACCCCATTGTTCCGGGTTCGCAACCGCCGGACGAAGATTAAGAACCACGAAGTGATAGCCGAAGCCGACCTGAAGCAGCCGGAAAAGAAGAAGAGCGACTTCATTACGCGCTACTGCTACAGCGATGAGGAGCGGCAGAAGGCCATCTCCGACCTCGGGCCCGACCCGGAAATCACCCGTTTCAAGGGTCTTGGAGAAATCTCACCCGACGAGTTCAAGAACTTCATCGGCCCGGACATGCGTCTCGAACAGGTCACTCTGCACAAGAACGACCAGGTTCAGAAGCTGCTGGAGTACTATATGGGCAAGAATACCATGGAGCGTCAGAACTTCATAATCGACAATCTTGTGGTTGAAGACGACCGCCCTGAGGAGCTTGAAGAGTAAGACGGGCGAGCCATCCCGCCGCTACAGTAACACAAACAAACGATTACAATGACTTTAAGGAATACGTTGCTGGCCTGCGCCCTGCTCCTTTCGGGTGCAAACGCCACGGTACAGGCACGCACAGGCAAGGACGGCGACAACCAGCTGCGCAAGTTGCAGATAGCCGAGTGGGCGATTGCCAACCTCTATGTGGACAGTGTTGACGAGAAAAAGCTCGTGGAAGACGGCATAAGGGGCATGATCGAGAAGCTCGACCCCCACTCGTCGTACTCAACACCGAAGGAGGTGAAGGCCATGAACGAACCCTTGGCCGGCAATTTCGAGGGCATCGGCGTGCAGTTCAACATGATTGAGGACACGCTGCTCGTCATCCAGCCTGTCACCAACGGCCCTTCGGAAAAGGTGGGCATACAGGCCGGCGACCGCATAGTGGCCGTCAACGACACTGCGATAGCCGGAGTGAAGATGCCGCGCGAGGAGATAGTGCGCCGGTTGCGAGGCCCCAAGGGCACCAAGGTGAGGCTCGGCGTGGTCAGACACGGCATCAGGGACACACTGTCGTTCACTGTAGTGCGCGACAAGATACCCGTCAAGTCCATCGATGCCGTCTATATGATACGCCCCACGGTGGGTTACGTGCGCATAGGCAACTTCGGAGCAACCACACACAGCGAGTTCCTTGCCGCCATAAAGACGCTCAAGGAGCAGGGAATGGAGCGTCTGGTGCTCGATTTGCAGGAGAACGGCGGAGGATACCTGCAGGCCGCAGTGGCCATAGCCAACGAATTTCTGGCCGACGGCGACCTTATAGTATATACAAAGGGGCGCAGCACGCCGCGAATGGAGTACAAGGCCAAGGGCAACGGGCGGCT
The DNA here is from genome assembly GCA_963636905.1 of bacterium. GTDB lineage: Bacteria > Bacteroidota > Bacteroidia > Bacteroidales > Bacteroidaceae > Prevotella. The sequence continues at coordinate 1,554 of CAVHML010000016.1, read as the reverse complement.
CAAGGACTGCCCGGTGGTGGTGCTGGTTGACGAATACACGGCATCGGCCGCCGAAATAGTGACGGGTGCCATACAGGATCAGGACCGCGGAACGGTGGTAGGCCGCCGCTCGTTCGGCAAGGGACTGGTGCAACGGCCTGTCGATCTGCCCGACGGCTCGATGATAAGGCTCACCGTGGCGCACTACTACACGCCGGCCGGCCGCTGCATACAGAAGCCCTACGTCAAGGGAGCGGCCAAGGACTACGCCCTGGATGTGGCAAACAGGCTGAAGCACGGCGAGCTTATGAGTGCCGACAGCATACACTTTGCCGACTCGCTCAAGTGCTACACATTGCGCAAACACCGCACCGTATATGGCGGAGGCGGCATAATGCCCGACTGTTTCGTGCCGCTCGACACCACGAAATACACCAAGTTCCACCGCGAACTGGTGGCCAAGAGCATCGTAACCACCGCCAATCTTCGCTACGTGGACGACAACCGCAAGACGCTGAAGCACAAGTTTTCGTCGTTCAACGAGTTCAAGAGTGCCTATGAAGTGCCGCAGAGTCTCGTTGACGGCATAATAAAGGAGGGCGAAAAGCAGAAGATAAAGCCCAAGGACGATGCGGAACTGGAGCGCACACTGCCGCAACTGCGACTGCAACTCAAGGCTCTCGTGGCTCGCGACCTGTGGGACATGAGCGAATACTTCGCCATTATGAACGAGCAAAGTGACATAGTGCGCAAGGCAGTAGAACTGATAACACAGCCGGAAGCCCCAGAACAGGGAGCCGAACCGTAGCCCCGGCACTGCTTAAAGGCTTGTCCGGCGCAGCCATAGCGCACGGTGCTCCAGCCTTTCCCACACATTTTTCCATACACAAGACGCCTGTTTCCGATTGGAGACAGGCGTCTTGCGTATCACAAACTTCTGTGTTGCGGTACACAAAGCGGCGGTTTACGACTGCTAAACACGGCATTTACGACTGCTAAATGCGGCATCTACGACCCGTAAACAGCCGCTTTTTGTACCGCATCCGCAACGGTTTGTGCCACAGACTGTTGCAAACACCGCCGGAAACCGCCGTTTTTAGCTCCCGACACCCCACCGTTTTCAGCCTGAAAAGCCTTCATTCGCCGAGCGCAGCCGCCACTTCGCCGAGGTTTTGGGCTATGGTTATGTGCTCCCGCCAGTCGCCCCGCATCATGCCACCAGCCTTGAGCGAGTCGAGAAGTGCGGCGAGCGGTTGCCAGAAACCGTCCATGCTGTAGAGCACAACGGGCTTGTGGTGGTAGCCGATGACGGCAGACGCGGCCACCGAAAACACCTCGTCCAGCGTGCCGATGCCGCCCGGCAAAGCCACAAAGGCATCACTGCGGCTCATCATCAGCTGCTTGCGGTCGCTCAGGTCGTCGCACGGGATGTGAACATCCATGCAGTCGCTCACATGACCGCCCTCTTCCACCTTCCTTGGCACCACGCCTACGGTTCGTCCACCGGCCTCGCGTGCCGCTTTGGCCACACATTCCATCAGCCCCGACGACGTTCCGCCGAACACAATCGTGTGG
>CAVHML010000015.1:16263-21484 GCA_963636905.1 bacterium | reverse complement strand
GTGGTGTTGGCCGGTATGACGACGTGCCACTCTATCTTGCCGTTCTTGCGCTGCCACTGGCTCTTGATGAGTCCGTAGGGTGTGGGGTGCGAAGCGTTGACTTCCGTAAGTTCGGCTATGGAGAAGTCGGGTTTGAGCGTTATCTCCTTAAAACCCGGAGCGACTGGTTGTATGCCTCCGAGCCGTTCATAGAGCCAAGGCAGCAGGTCGCCGAGCAGCATCACGTGGTTGCCGCTGTTCATGGAGGGGTTGGCTGTGTTGCCGTTCCACAGTTCCCAAATGGTCGTCGCGCCGTGCTTCACCATGTAGCCCCAGCTGGGATAGGTGTCGTTGGTGGCAATGGTATAGGCGAGGTCGCCTCGTCCCATGTCGGAAAGATAGCGCATGAGCCACTGTATGCCCACAACGCCCGTTGACAGGTGGGTGCCGTTGGCAACTATTTTGGCCACAAGACTGTCCTCCACCTGCTGTTTAGCCTCATCTGGCACCATGCCCATGGCCAGTGGAATGACGTTGGCCGTGACCGTACCGTTGGCGTAAGTGCCGCCGGCAAGGAACTTCTTGTTGAAAGCCGCCTTGGTTTGCTCAGCCTCATTGGCGTAGTATGCAGCGTCGGCGGTGTTGTTGCCAAGCGTGGCATAGCGTTGCATGAGGCGGCAAAGGTAGAAATAGTAAGCCGTGGCTATCAGTTGGCCGTCGGTGGTGCGCTGCGGGTCCTTGCTGTGTACCAGCGTTGGTGACTCCGGCGGCACACACCAGTCGCCGTATTTGTCCTTCGTGATTATGCCGTCCTGCCCGAACTTTCCTTTTACATAGGCAAGGAAACGCTTGGTGGCCTCATAGCTATCGGTCATAGGTCGCAAGTCACCATACTGCCGATAGAGCATGTCGGCAGAGAAAGGCAGTGCTCCGCCCCACGTCAGGCTGCCGTGGTATAGTGGCCAATAGTTGGGTGAAACGTCGGATATGTCGCCATTGTCCTTCTGACCTTGGCGGATGTCGGCACCCCACTTGGTGTAGAGTGCGTGGTTGTCCATGAGATAGCTCTCCCCAAGGCATCCCGTGGTGCGGTCGCCAAGCCACGGCATGCGCTCGTCGCGCTGCGGACAGTCGAGCGGAAAGCCCTTGTAGTTGCTCCTCACGCCGCGTCGGGCATTGGCCACAATGGTGTTTATCAAGTTTGACTTGGCTGTGTCTGTTCCGATGACGCTGAAGTCGGTGCCATGGTCATCCATCCGGTCGGCCAGCAACTCACGCTCCACGTCGTTTGCACTTATCTTCGTCCCACTTATCTCGGCGTAGCGGAAGCCCTGATAGGTGTTGTCGTTGCTCCAGGTCATAGGTTTGCCGCCGAGAACGATGGTGTCGCGGCATTGTGCCGTGCGCAGGTTCTTGGTGTAGAGCGTTCCATTGGCGTTAAGCGTCTCGGCATAGCGCACCACCACCGTGTCGCCCCGGTTGCCCCGTAGGTTTATGCGCAACCGTCCCGCACCGTTTGTTCCGAAGTCAAGCATGGTTCGTTTGCCGTCTTGCGCTATTATCGTCGGGCGGTCGGTGGCATATACGTGTATCGCAGGAGCGATATTGCCCACCAGTTGTCCGCCGGGTTCGCTCATCCGCCGTGCCTTCATCCATGCCGAGTCGTCGTAACCGGGCTGTGTCCACTGACCGAGTTCCTTTGTCGCGTCGTAGGTCTCGCCATCATAGTAGTTGGCCTTGCGCACAGGCCCGTCGGCACATAGTCGCCACGAGGTGTCGCTCGCAATGGTCTCGGTTGTACCGTCGGCATACTCTATAATGAGGTTTGCCATCAACCGAGGCTGACCAAAGTTGCGCATCGGAGCCTTGCCCTTATACTGACGCATAGCGTAGTAGCGGCCGGCGCAGAGCTTTACGCCAACAGCGTTGCGGTCGGAGAGCATGGAGGTCACGTCGTAGGTGTTATAGACAACCGACTTTGTGAAGTCTGTGGCCAAGGGCGTAAGCTCGTCGTTGCCCACCTTGCGTCCATTTATATATAAGGTATAGATGCCAAGGCCGCAGATGTGCATAGTGGCGCGAGTCACCTTGCCGCGCGTCGCGAACTCCTTTCGCAGATAGCGTGCGGCAAGACGGCTGTTGCGGGCGTTGGAGTCCCAGGGCATGAGCGAGTCTATGCCTATCCACTCGCCCTGCCACTGCGAGGGCGAAAGCAAGCCTATAGTCCACTTCTCAGTGTCGCTCCACTCCGTCGTTCCACGGTTTGTCTCCACCTTTACGCGCCAGTAATACTCCTTGTTGGGGCGCATAAGCCCTGCGGGCAGTTCAATCCATTGCGACTGATCCGACTTCACTCTACCGCTGCTCCACACGTCGCCGTCGAGAGCCTCGGCCTTCTTGGCTGTTGACGCCACTATCACCTGATAGGAGTGTTGCATCACGTTGCTCTTGTCCGACTCTATCTGCCAGCCCAAGCGCGGCTGCGCCACATCGATACCCATGGGTTGCGTGCGGCCTTCCACGGTGAGCCGCGTCAGCTCCACCTTGGCTTGCGCAGCCATTGCGGCCATCGCCATCATTAAAATCATTGCTTTTCTCATTGTCTTTGTAGTTAATTAGGGCTCGTAGTTTGTTCGTATTTTCTATGCAAAGACAGTGCAAACGAGCGGAAAGAAAACTTGTTTTCAATTTCCCGAGTGCAGCCTGTCTTATGCAAAAGTAGCCTATTGTAAGCTCTGTTTATATAGTTGAAATGTTCAAAAACCTGTGTTTTTGTTCGCATATGTATAGCAACAAGGACAAAACAAGGCGCAGATCTGCTGGTTGAGACCTGCGCCTTCTTAATATTAATGTATAGGATGAAACTACAAAGCCTGCATGATGGAGTCCACAATCTGCCCGTCGGTAAGGTTGTTGTCGTGCAGTAGTTGGTCGATGTCGTAGCGGTCGTACAGAGCTTTTTCCACTCCAATGCACAACGTCTTCAAGGTCGAGGCGCCGTAGAAGCGGGCTATGCGCTCACCGTAGCCACCATCGATGCAGCCGTCTTCAATGGTAGCCACCACAGAGTGTGAGTCTTTCAGAGCCTCAAGCGTGTCGGTGTCAACTCCAGACAGGTAGCGCGGATTGATGAGTGTGGCCTCAACGCCCCTCTCTTTCAGCATATCGGCCACCCTCAAACCTTTCTCAAAGAAGTCGCCAACGGCCACTATGGCCACCTTGCTGCCCTGACGCACGGTCTTGAAGCGGTTAAGCGTAGAGTAGTCGGCATCGACTTGCTCGCTCGTATGCATCACATTGCACTCCGGCACACGTATGGCCACGGGGTACTGTGTCTGCCTTATCGCCCAGCTTTCCATGGCTATCAGCTCCTCGTATGACGTTGGGGCGAGATAGACAAGGTTGGGTATGTGGCTGAGCATGGGTATGTCGAAGAAGCAGATGTGGGTGAAATCGTTCATGCCGAATATGGACGAGCCTATTACGTTGACCACAGCCGGATTGCCGTTTACGCAAAGGTCTTGAGCCAGCTGGTCGTAGGTGCGCTGGAAGAACGTGGCATAGGTGCTGAACACGGGGCGCATACCACCCTTGGCAAGCCCTGATGCAAGAGCCACGGCCTCCTCTTCGGCTATGCCCACATCCACAAACTGCCGCCCGGCGGCCTTGCGTTCCTCGGGACCGAAGCCTATGGCGGCCGGCACTGCCGCAGCTATGCAAACGAGCTTGGGGTCGCGCTTTATCTCCTTGCGCAGCCACTGGCCGAGCAACGCCGGCATATACTCGCCCGAAGGCGCAGTCTTGGGCTTGCCTGTCGGGATGTCGAACGGCATGCTCCAGTGCCAGCGTTCCTTCTCGGCCACCGCCGGGGCGTAGCCATGACCTTTCTCGGTGTGTATATGCACCACCACAGGATGGTCAGTGTCTTTCACCTGAAGGAACGCCTCGGTCAGTGCGGCTATGTCGTTGCCCTGCTCCACATACATATAGTCGAGACCCATTGCGCGGAAGAAGTTTAGCTCGGCCTTGCCCTGCGTTTGGCGCAACAGGGCGAGGTTTTTGTAAAGTCCGCCGTGGTTTTCGGCTATGCTCATCTCGTTGTCGTTCACCACAATGATTATGCCTGTGCCAAGCTCTGCGGCCATATCCAACCCCTCGAAAGCCTCGCCGCCGCTCAGACTGCCGTCGCCTATCAAGGCAATGATGTTCTCCTTGGTGCCGCGCATATCGCGTGCCTTCTGCAAACCCGTGGCCAAAGCAACGGAAGTGGAGGTGTGGCCTATCTCAAACTGGTCATACACGGGTGACTCCAGTGGACTGCTGTAGCCGGAGATGTCGTTTATGCGGCTCGTCTCGGTGAACCCGAAGGCGCGACCTGTGAGCATCTTGTAGGGATAGGACTGGTGCGACACGTCGAACACCACCTTGTCTGTTGGGAAGTCGAACACCCGGCAAAGGGCTATGGTCGCTTCGGTGACACCGAGGTTGGGACCCACGTGTCCGCCGTGTGCGCTCACACGGTTGAGTATGCCGTTGCGGATTTCTTCGGCCAGCACTTCCAGTTGTTTGTTGTCGAACTGTTTGGTGTCGTTCGGCTCTTTGATTTTCTCTATATACATATTTATATATTGTATGTTTGGTTTTACGCTGCAAAATTACAGTATCCGTTCACGGGAAGCGTTATCCCGATTACTGAAATAGGTAACACTTTTACGTTTTGGCATACGCCTTTGGCCCGGCCTCCCTGCGCATTGCTTTGCAAATCCCGCCGCCTGCGTCTCGTAACCCGGCGGTTTACGGTAGCCAAACCGCCCGCTTACGGTAGCCAAACAGGCGGTTTGCGCTCCCTAAACCGCCCGCTTTTGAAGAAGCAAAGCCTGTAAGATAGTCCGTGAACGTATGCTTTTGTCGGGAAAATGTTGGCAAAAAGACAGAAGATGTGGCCGGAAAAACCTTGTCATCCGCCGCTCCTCTCACCGTATTTGGCGTTTCTGTCACTGCTTTTATGGCCGAAAACGTGTTTCTTTTACCGCATTTGGTGTTCCAAATGTATTATTTCGCTGTTTTCTCCCGAAATATAATCACAAAAAACTTTGACGGTATTGCGGAAAGATATACCTTTGCACCGTCATTAAAAATTCATATTAATCAATTAAAAAACGGAATTATGAAAAAGTTAATGTTGGCAGCTGCCATGATGGTAGCTACAATCAGCGCAAGCGCACAGGTTTATGTCGGTGGT
>CAVHML010000015.1:13238-15787 GCA_963636905.1 bacterium | reverse complement strand
CAACCTCTAATCAAGTCAACAGACAAACTGAATTAAACATAGAGGGTGTATCGCAATGCGCGATGCACCTTTTTTGTTGCAATAAAACTCTTTGTGGTTTTTGTTTTTCCGCGTCTGACATTCCATTGACGCTACTGCGGCCTTGATAGGTTGCACGTTTTGGGGGCAACTGAACCACAAAGAACCGCCAACAGGCGTTCCGGCACTGAAATCCCGACGCATACGCAAAACAACCGTTCTGCCTTGTAAGTAAAAGATGGGGAGTGCGCTTGACAGGACTCGAACCTGCACGTCGCAAGACACCAGATCCTAAGTCTGGCGCGTCTACCAATTCCGCCACAAGCGCATTTTGCAGTGCAAAGGTAATGCTTTTCCCCGAAAGAACCAAAAGTTTTGTGACACCAGTCCTTGCCCGTTTTCCGTACAGCTTGGCGGTTTGTGGTTGTTGCCTTGACCGTTTGCCATGCAGGATGGTGGCGTTCACAAAGTGTAAGGGTAGGGGCGTTTTCGTAAGTGCGGCACTTACGAGGTGTAAATGCCGTGTTTACGGTGGCTAAGTGTGGCATTTGCGCATCGTAAATGCCACACTTAGCCATCGTGGATGTCACACTCATGGCTTGTTCTCTTGCCGTTTTTGCTAAAAAAGCAAAAAACAGGAAGCCCTGACAGCCGATATTGATTTAATTTGCTACCTTTGTGAAACATACAAAGGAACTTCTAAACAGAATAATTATGGAAAACAATGCACAGCTCATAGCCCAGTGTGAGGCTAAGGCAAAGCAATGGCTAAGCCCTGCGTTTGACAAGGAGACGCAGACGGCAGTGAGGGGAATGATTGAAGCCCAGGACAAGACCGACCTCATCGAGAGTTTCTACAAGGACTTGGAGTTTGGAACCGGCGGACTGCGCGGCATAATGGGCGCAGGAAGCAACCGCATGAACATATACACGGTGGGTATGGCCACGCAAGGCTTCGCCAACTACCTGAAAAAGAACTTTGCCGGACGCAGCGACATATCGGTAGTGGTCTGCCACGACTGCCGGAACAACAGCCGTCTCTTTGCGGAGACAGTGGCAAACATATTCTCCGCTAACGGCATCAAGGCGTATCTCTTCGACGATATGCGCCCCACACCGGAGTGCTCGTTCGCCATCAGGTATCTGAAGTGCCAGGCCGGAGTGAACGTCACGGCAAGCCACAACCCTCGTGAGTACAACGGCTACAAAGCCTACTGGGAAGACGGGGCGCAGGTGCTTGCTCCGCACGACACAGGTATCATTGATGAGGTGAACAAGGTGAAAGTTGAGGACGTGAAGTTTGAGGGCGACAAGAGTCTCATACAGATTATCGGCAAGGAAATAGACGACATATATCTCAATAAGATAAAAGGTATCTGCATAGACCCCGAAGCAATCAAACGCCAGAAAGACCTTAAGATTGTCTATACTCCGCTGCACGGAACGGGAATGATGCTCATACCGCAGTCACTGAAGCTGTGGGGCTTCGAGAATGTTCACTGCGTGGAAGAACAGATGGTGAAGAGCGGCGATTTCCCCACCGTTGTGTCGCCCAACCCCGAAAACGGCGAGGCTCTGACCCTTGCCCTGCGCGACGCTAAGGTCATGGATGCAGACATCGTGATGGCCAGCGACCCCGATGCAGACCGTGTTGGCATGGCCTGCAAGAACGACAAGGGCGAGTGGGTGCTCATCAACGGTAACCAGACGTGCCTCATTTTCCTGTGGTACATAATAACCAACCGCAAGGCAAAGGGACTCATGAAAGGCGGCGACTTCATCGTTAAGACCATCGTGACGACCGAAGTGATACGCAAAATAGCCGAGAAGCAGAACATAGAGATGCGCGACTGCTACACCGGCTTCAAGTGGATAGCACGCGAAATAGCCCTTTCGGAGGGCAAACAGCAATACATCGGCGGCGGAGAGGAAAGCTACGGCTTCCTTGCACAGGACTTCGTGCGCGACAAGGATGCCGTTTCGGCTTGTTCGTTGCTCGCTGAAATTTGCGCCTATGCCAAAGACAATGGCAAGAGTCTTTATGACTTGCTTATGAACATCTACATGGAGTACGGTTTCTCAAGGGAATTTACCGTCAATGTGGTTAAGCCGGGCAAGACAGGAGCCGACGAGATAAAGCAGATGATGGCAGACTTCCGGGCCAATCCGCCAAAGGAGCTTGGAGGAAGCAAAATCACTGTGTGGAAAGACTACCAGACATTGGTGCAGACCAATGCCGACGGCACCACATCCAAGTTGGATATGCCCACCACAAGCAATGTGTTGCAGTGGTTCTGCGGCGACGGCACCAAGGTAAGCGTGCGCCCGTCCGGCACAGAACCTAAGATAAAGTTCTATATAGAGGTAAAAGACCCGACAATGAAATGCGCCGGCTGCTACGAGCGTTGCATGAAAGACGCTGAGAGCAAGATAGAGGCGATAAAGAAGTCGCTGAATCTGTAGCTATATCCTATAAACAGAACAATAGGGCTGGCACTCCTTGTGAGGTGTCAGCCTTATTTGATATGTGC
>CAVHML010000015.1:0-13137 GCA_963636905.1 bacterium | reverse complement strand
GGCCGTGGAGACAGGGCAAAAAAGTAATATGGGGCTTCATGTTGTCATTTTTAATGCGTACCTTTGCACTCTGAATTTCACCGAGACATTCAATGGACAACAAACAGAACAGCAAAGCATTCTCCATGATTGCCGACATAGAAGGCGACTTCGGCGAGCTGACCAACCTTGAAATGCCCGACAACCTGCCCGTGCTGGCTGTCAGGAACCTGGTTCTCTTCCCCGGAGTCGTCGCCCCGATACTGATAGGGCGCGAGTCAAGCCTCACACTCGTCAGGAAAGCGGAGAAAACAGGATGCATCATAGCCGTAGTGTGCCAGCGCGAGCCGGACATAGAGGAACCTTCAAGGAAAGACCTGTACACTTACGGCGTGTTTGCCCGCATAGTAAAGATACTGTCCATGCCCAACGGCCACGTAACGGCAATAGCCCAGGGCTTGGGGAGGCTGGAACTGCTCAGCATAGCGGCGCGCCGCAAGCCGTTTCTCACAGGTACGGTGCGCAATGCGCCGGAGTTGCTGCCCGAAAAGGACGACAAGGAGTTCGGGGCTGGGGCGGAAGCACTGCGCCAGCTGACCACCGACTACATCAAAGTGAGCGACGAGATACCAGAGGAGGCCACCTTTGCCATCCACAACGTGCACAACGACGTGATGGCTCTCAACTTCATCTGCTCCAACATGCCGTTTTCCATCAAGGAGAAGATGGCTCTGCTCGGAAAAGACTCCGTGAAGAAGAGGCTGTTGGGGGTCATGCGCATAATGAACCGGGAGCTTTCGCTGCAAAATCTCAAGCAGGACATACGCAACAAGACCCGGGATGACATAGACGAACAGCAGCGCAACTACTTCCTGCAGCAGCAGATAAAGAACATGCAGGCCGAGATAGGCAACGGGGAGAACGCCCCGGAGAAGCAGGAACTGCTGGAAAAGGCCAAGAAAAAGAAGTGGAACGAGGAAACAGCCAAGGCTTTCCAGAAGGAAATGGACAAGCTCGACCAGATAAACTCGCAGAGTCCCGACTACAATGTGCAGCTGACATACTTGCAAACGTTCGTTGCGCTGCCCTGGGGCGAGTACACCAAGGACGACATGAACCTCACCCGTGCCCAGAAAGTGCTCGACAAGGATCACTATGGCATGGAGAAAGTGAAGGAACGCATACTGGAATACATGGCCGTATTGAGCCTTCGCGGTGACCTGAAGTCGCCCATTCTGTGTCTCTACGGCCCTCCCGGCGTGGGCAAGACGAGCCTCGGCAAGAGCATAGCGGCCGCCATGAAGCGCAAATACGTGAGGGTTTCGCTCGGCGGACTGCACGACGAGGCCGAAATCCGGGGGCACCGCCGCACGTATATCGGTGCAATGCCGGGACGAATCATCAAGAACATACAGAAAGCAGGGTCATCCAACCCCGTTTTCATACTCGACGAGATAGACAAACTGACGCAGAACACAGTCAACGGTGACCCGGCTTCGGCTCTTCTGGAGGTGCTCGACCCGGAGCAGAACGCCGCTTTCCACGACAATTACCTTGACGTTGACTACGACCTCTCAAAGGTTCTCTTCATCGCAACGGCCAATGACCTCAACACAATACCGCGCCCGCTGCTCGACCGCATGGAGTTGATAGAGGTGAGCGGCTACATCACCGAGGAAAAGACCGAGATTGCCAAACGCCACCTGATACCCAAGGAGAAGGAAAACAACGGCATGGGCAACGAAACCAAGCTGACCTTCACCAAACAGGCGATAGAGAAGATAATAGAACAGTACACGCGCGAGAGCGGAGTGCGCCAGCTGGAGAAGCAGATAGACAAGTCGATGCGCAAACTCGCCCTGCGCAAGGCCAAGGACGGCACGTTGCCATACACCAAGATAACCCCAGCGGAGATAGAAGACCTGCTCGGCAAGCCTCCATTCTACCGTGACATCTATCAGGGCAACGCCTACGCCGGCGTAGTCACCGGACTGGCCTGGACAAGCGTGGGCGGAGAGATACTGTTCATCGAGACAAGCCTCAGCAAGGGCAAGGGCGCGAAGCTCACACTGACGGGTAACCTCGGCGATGTGATGAAAGAGTCGGCAGTACTGGCCTTGGAATACGTTAAAGCCCATGCCGATACGCTCAAGATAGACTACCGAATATTCGATAACTGGAACATTCACATCCACGTGCCGGAGGGTGCCACGCCGAAAGACGGCCCTTCAGCCGGAATAACCATCGCCACGTCGATTGCATCTGCCTTGACCCAGCGCAAAGTGCGCCGAAATACGGCCATGACTGGCGAGATTACGCTTCGCGGAAAGGTGCTTCCCGTGGGCGGGATAAAGGAGAAGATACTCGCAGCCAAACGTGCCGGCATCACAGATATAATAATGTGTCAGGACAACCGGAAGGATATTGAGGAGATACCTGACGTCTATCTCAGCGGAGTCAGCTTCCATTATGTCGAAAACGTGCAGGACGTATGGGATTTCGCACTGACTGACGAGCTGGTGGACAACCCCTTGAAGTTTGAAATACCCGAAGACGAAAAGCCGAAGAAGGCCGAATAGCAAACAAAAGGCCGCAAACGGCGATGAAAAAGTCGCAAGTGGCGATAGAAAGACGGTCTGACGGCTATGGCAAACAGGCAGAACAACACACAAATGACGTTTGAACTACAACACACCGACCCATATTCCGATGCAAGGACTGGCCTGTTGACCACCGCCCACGGGGCAGTCAGGACTCCTATATTCATGCCTGTCGGAACGTGCGGCAGCGTGAAAGGGGTGCACTTCCAGGAACTTGAAGAGCAAATAAAAGCACAAATCATACTCGGAAACACCTATCACCTGTACCTGAGGCCGGGACTTGACATACTCAAGGCGGCCGGAGGACTGCACAAGTTCAACGGTTGGGACAAGCCGGTGCTTACGGATTCGGGCGGTTTTCAGGTGTTCTCGCTCACAGGAATAAGGAAGTTGCGCGAAGAAGGGTGCGAGTTCCGCTCCCACATCGACGGTTCCAAACACATATTCACGCCCGAAAACGTGATGGATACCCAACGGATAATAGGCGCAGACATAATGATGGCTCTCGACGAGTGCCCTCCCGGACAGAGCGACTACCAGTATGCCAAGAAGAGTCTGGGGCTTACACAGCGGTGGCTCGACCGTTGCCTGAAGCGATTCGGCGAGACGGAACCGCTATATGGCCACGAACAGAGTCTTTTCCCCATCGTCCAGGGATGCACATTCAAGGACTTGCGCAGCGAAGCGGCCAAGTTTGTGGCAGACAAGGGTGCAGACGGCAACGCCATAGGGGGCTTGGCCGTGGGCGAACCGGCCGAGACGATGTACGAAATGATTGAGGTTGTCAACGCCATACTGCCCAAAGACAAGCCCAGATACCTGATGGGCGTGGGAACACCGCAGAACATACTTGAGGCAATCGAGCGCGGCGTGGATATGTTCGACTGCGTTATGCCCACCAGAAACGGGCGCAACGCCATGCTGTTCACCTATCAAGGCACGATGAACCTGCGCAACAAGAAGTGGGAGCGTGACTTTACGCCCATCGACCCCGACGGTTGCTATGTGGACAGGCGTTACACGAAAGCCTATCTGCACCACCTGTTCAAGGCAGGGGAACTGTTGGCCATGCAAATAGCCAGCATACACAACCTCGCTTTCTACCTCCGGCTTGTCACAGACGCCCGTATGCACATCGAAAACGGTGACTTCACGGGCTGGAAACGCAGCATAATCGACGATTTAGGCAAAAGGCTATAACATTCAAATACAGAGGCCATAACGCCAAAGGCAGAGGCTGCAAAATCAAAGGCAGTGGTTACAATATCCAAAGGCAGAGATTACAACACCAAAGGCGGAGATTACAACACCAAAGGCGGAGGTTACAATATCCAAAGAACCAGATTAGTATGAAGTACAGCACTATAAGGAAACGGTCAAAGGCACTGCGGCGGTGGCGCACGCTAAGGCTTGGCGCTGCCAGACTGCTCTCTTTCGCCGCCAAGGCCGTCCGTCTGCTGAAATGGCTCAACCCCTTCCGGGGCATAAAGAGGGTTGACCGCTACATCATACGCAAGTTTATCGGTACATATATATACTCGATAATACTCATAATCTCCATATCCATCGTATTCGACATTAACGAAAACCTGGCGAAATTCACCACAAACCATGCCCCGTTGCGTGCCATTGTGTTCGACTACTACGCCAATTTCGTGCCCTACTTCGCCAATCTGTTCAGCCCGCTGTTCGTGTTTATCGCCGTTATCTTCTTCACTTCCAAACTTGCGGGCAACTCCGAGATAATAGCAATGCTCGCCTGCGGCATGAGTTTCAAGCGGCTTTTGAGGCCATACATGGTGTCCGCAGCCCTCATAGCGGCACTTAACCTATACTTGGGAGCCTATGTGATACCGCGAGGAACGGTCATAAGGCACAATTTCGAGTCGCTTTACAAGAACAACAAGAAGAACACCTCGGCAAGCAATGTGCAGCTGCAGGTGGGGAAAGGCGTGATAGCCTACATAGCCCAATACGACGACCGCCACAAGACGGGCTACGGCTTCTCGCTCGACAAGTTTGAGAACAAGAAACTCGTCAGCCACATGACCGCATCCACCATACAATACGACACTATCTCGGACAGTAAATACCACTGGAAGGCCAGCAACTACAAGATACGCACCCTTCGGGGCATGAAAGAGCACATAACCACGGGCATGGAACGCGACACTGTTGTCTTGATGGAGCCGATTGACCTCGTTTTCAGCAAGGGACAGCAGGAAACATTCACCAGTCCAGAGTTGCTGGAGTACATTTCAAAGCAGAAAGACCGTGGCTCCAGCAACGTAGTGCAGTATGAAGTGGAGTTCCACAAGCGCATTGCCATGTGCTTCGCATCGTTTATCCTCACCGTAATAGGCACGAGCCTAAGTTCGCGCAAGCGGAAAGGAGGCATGGGACTGTACCTTGGCATCGGCATGGCTTTGAGTTTCGCCTACATACTGCTGCAGACTGTATGCTCAACCTTTGCCATCAACGCCAACACACCGCCCATGCTCGCAGCGTGGATACCCAACATACTGTACTTCTTCATAGCGTATTTCTGCTACAAGAAAGCGCCCAACTAAGCGGACGGCGCACTTTACGGTTAAACACACACATATTTAATATATGAAATTTGAAGAGACATACTTAAACGACAACATCTTAGACGCATTATATGACATGCATTTTGAGGACTGCACGCCCATTCAGGAGAAGTGCATCCCGGAGATACTCGACGGAAACGACATCATCGGAGTGGCACAGACGGGCACTGGCAAGACGGCGGCCTACCTGTTGCCTATACTAAGCCAGCTCGACGACGGCGGATATCCGCAGGACGCCATCAACTGCATCATCATGTCGCCAACAAGAGAGCTTGCCCAGCAGATAGATCAGGCCATGCAAGGCTTCGGATATTACCTTGACGGTGTGAGCAGCGTGGCGGTATATGGCGGCAACGACGGCACTCGCTACGACCAGGAGATGAAAAGCCTCCGCCTGGGGGCCGATGTGGTGATAGCAACCCCCGGCCGGCTGCTCAGCCACATACGTATGGGCAACGTAGATCTAAGCCGCGTGAGCTTTTTCGTGCTCGATGAGGCCGACCGTATGCTCGACATGGGCTTCAGCGACGACATATTGCAGATAGCCAAAGGCCTGCCTTCCGACGTGCAGACCATCATGTTCTCGGCCACAATGCCCGACAAGATACAGCAGCTGGCGCACACTCTGCTCCACAACCCCGTGGAAGTGAAGATAGCGGTGAGCAAACCGGCGGAGAAAATCAGGCAGTTGGCATACGTCTGCTACGAGCCTCAGAAGATTGGACTAATCAAAAACCTGTTCAAAAAGGACCGTCTGAACCGCGTAATCATATTCTCCGGCAAGAAAGACAAGGTTAAGGAGATAGCGCGGGAGCTGAAGAAAAACAAGATAAACTGCTGCCAGATGCACAGCGACCTGACGCAACAAGAGCGCGATGAGGTGATGTACGAATTCAAGTCGGGACAGAAAGACGTGCTCGTGGCCACAGACATCGTGGCCAGGGGCATAGACATCGACGACATCAGCATGGTTATCAACTACGACGTGCCCCACGATGCCGAGGACTACGTACACCGCATAGGCCGTACCGCACGCGCTGACCGCGACGGAGTGGCCATTACCTTCGTGAGCGACAAGGACATGTACCTGTTCAACGCCATAGAAAAATTCCTCGAAAAGACGGTCGAGAAACTGAATAACCCCGAAGAAATAGGCAAGGGACCCGACTACAATTCCAACGCAAAGCGAACACCACTTGGCAGAGGCAACTCCGGCCACGGCCACGGCGGCAACAGGCGCGGCGGAAAGCCCGCAAGGCCGCGCCAGGAGGGCGGAAAACAGGGCGGCACAAGGCACAAGAGGCACGGCAACCAAGGCTCCAAGTCCGGCGAGGGGAGGCGTAAGGGCGGCAAAGGCGGCGGAAACGCGCCCAAGACCAACGGCAATGCGCCCAAGACCAACGGATAAAAGCACTGCAAAGTACAGGTTTAGGACTTTTACGTCAATCACTTAATATCAGCCACTTACGGCTTTAGTAAGACAAAACCGGCGGTTTGCACTTCGTGAACCGCCGGTTTTGCATTTGTAAACGGGCGGGTTACGGAGCGTAAATGCCCTGTTTGGCACTCGTAAACCGCCTGTTTACGAGTGCCGCAAAGGCTGTAGCGTTGTTGTGTAGGCCGCAGCGGTGCGAACGGGCAAGCGAACGGGCAAGCCTCACGGCAGAATATTATCTGTAAATGTTTAGGAAAGGAGTGGAAAAATGCGTAATTTTGCAGACTGAACGATACACTCGTCAGCATGATAAGCAACAAGGACTACATCCAACTGCAAGCATACACACGATACGACGGCGCACTGACGGCCGTAGTCTGGACTGTCAGCTTCGCCCTGTACATAGCGGGCATCTCCAATCCGCTGTCCATGATGGCCGGAATGGGCTTGGCGGTGTTTTCGCCGTTCTTCATAGCCATGCGCTTGCGGCGGTACCGCGACTGCGCCCTCGACGGCTGCATATCTTTCCGCCGCGCCTACGTCTATTCTATCTCCGTATTTTGTCACGCCGCACTGCTCTTTGCCATTGCCCAATACGTCTATTTCGCTTTCATCGACAACGGTTATTTGGTCAATTGCATGACTGAAATACTGAATGACCAGCAAGCAAAGCTGATAATACAAGGTTATGGAATGGAAAAGGCGGTAGATGAGAGTCTTCAGGCCATGCGTTCGGTGAGGCCGATAGACTATGCGCTGAATAATCTTACGCTGAACATGATGATAGGCATGCTACTCAGTCTGCCGATAGCCACCATTATGAAGCGCGACAGGAAGAACGGCTGATGCCAGACAGCCAAGCTGCACACCAAAAGCAATATAAAAACTATACGATATGGACATTTCTGTTATCATTCCCCTATACAATGAGGAGGAATCACTGCCCGAACTGTATGCGTGGATCGAGCGGGTAATGGACGAAAACAAGTTTTCCTATGAGGTTATATTCGTCAACGACGGTTCCACCGACCGCTCTTGGGAGGTGATAGAAGGCCTTGCCGCCAAGCACGAGCAGGTGCGCGGCATAAAGTTCCGCCGCAACTACGGCAAGAGTCCGGCTCTGTACTGCGGTTTCAAACAGGCGCAGGGCGACGTGGTAATCACCATGGACGCCGACCTTCAGGACTCGCCCGACGAAATACCCGGCCTGTACAGGATGATAAAGGAGGAAGGCTACGACCTCGTTTCGGGCTACAAGCAGAAGCGATACGACCCACTTTCAAAGACCATTCCCACCAAACTGTTCAACGCTACGGCACGGAAGATAAGCGGAATAAAGAACCTGCACGACTTCAACTGCGGACTTAAAGCCTACCGCAAGGCCGTGGTGAAGAACATCGAGGTGTACGGCGAGATGCACAGATACATTCCTTATCTGGCAAAGAACGCCGGGTTCGACAAGATCGGCGAAAAGGTTGTGCACCACCAAGCACGCAAATACGGCAAGTCAAAGTTCGGTCTTAACCGCTTTTTCAACGGCTATCTCGACCTCATCACACTGTGGTTTCTGAGCAGTTTCGCCCGTCAGCCCATGCACGTGTTCGGTTTTCTGGGTTCAATCATGTTCTTCATAGGCTTCATCTCCGCCGTAGGACTCGGCGTGGACAAGCTCTACGCCCTGTCGAAAGGCATACCGCAGCACTTAGTGACCGACTCCCCCTACTTCTACATAGCACTTACGATGATGATGATAGGCACGCAGCTGTTCCTTGCCGGTTTCCTGGGCGACCTCATCAGCCGCTCTTCCAGCAAGCGCAACGACTATCAGATTGAGGAGGAGATAAGATGCGGCGAATAGCCACAGCCCTCATACTGACCGCAGCGTTGGTCACTGCGTGCTCATCGATAGACTGCCCAGTGCAGAACACGGTGAGTACGTTCTATGGACTGTACAAAAGTGACGGTTCAACCGACACCCTGCGCTACGACACGCTGACCATAGCGACCACAAGACGTGACGGCAACGACACCGTACTGCTCAACCGCAGTGTCAACACCACAGGCTTCAGTCTGCCTATAAGTAGCGGTGCGAAGACCGACACGCTCGTTATCGAGTTGAAAGACAGCGTGTCGCTACGCATAGACACACTGTTTGTTGACAAGGAAGACCACCCTCACTTCGAGTCAGTGGACTGTAGTATGTCTTATTTCCACACCCTTACGGGTTTAAGATGGACAACCAACGCCATCGACTCGGCCATTATAACCAATCGGAACGTCAACTATGATGTCTCAACGCAGCATATACGCCTTTATTTCAAGCCTCGCGATTAGTCTGGGCTTTGCGCTCACGGCAAGCGGACAAAGCAAAATGTTCGCCATAGAGAAGGATTCCGTGCCATTTTTCAACGGCTTTTCCATATCAGCCGACCTCGCTGGCCCGGCAATGCTCGCCCTTAGCGATTACGGAGAGTATGAGGCTGCGCTGCGAGTAAACCTTCACGACCAGTATTTCCCCGTATTTGAACTCGGATACGGCCGAGCCAAGCACGACGATGAGGTAACTGGCATCTACTACAAGACCGCCGCGCCGTACTTCCGCATAGGTTGCGACCTCAATCTGCTAAAGAAAAAGCACACTAAGAACCGGCTTTACGGTGGCATCAGGTACGCCTTCACTTCATATAAGGTTGACATAGCCCGCCCCGGACTGCAAGACCCTGTATGGCAATGGGCTGCTCCCGTTGACCTGCGCGGCGAACAGTGCAGCCAACACTGGCTTGAGGCTGTGTTTGGCGTTGACGCGCAAGTGTGGGGACCGCTGCATCTGGGTTGGAATGTGCGCTATAAGCGGCGTATAGCCCACAGTGACAGCAGCGCAGGCAGCACGTGGTACATTCCTGGCTACGGAAAATACGGTGACACCCGCATCGGGGCGAACTTCAATGTCATCATTGACATCTGACAAACCACAGTTTTCCGCTGGCTAATCATTCGTTTTCACTCTGACAATCCCCAATTCCACTCAGACAAACTACTACCGCATGGACAAAAGCAAAAGAAACAAACGGTTGGCGTGGCAGTTGCCGTTCCTCACATTCCTTATTATCGGCACTGTCCTTATCATCAGGAACCAGAAGCAGGTTCCTTACCAACACAGTCGTGGCCTTGTGTTCGGCACAAGCTACAGTATGACCTATCAATGTGACTCGGATTTGACCCGTCAGATAGAGGCTGAGCTGCAAAAAGTGGACAACTCGCTGTCACCGTTCAACAAACGGTCGTGCATATCCGCCGTGAACAGAGGCGAAAACGTGGAGGTTGACGATATGTTCCGTGAGGTTTTCCTTCTGGCAGAGGAAGTTTCAAAGGAGACGGGCGGTGCCTTCGACATCACCGTTGCACCGTTGGTAAACGCCTGGGGCTTCGGTTTCAAGCACGGAACGCCGCCCACGAAACACTCGATAGACAGTCTGATGGCCACAATCGGCTTCAATAAGGTGTCGCTCTCCGGCAACCGTGTGCGCAAGTCTGACCCCCGCACAATGCTTGACTGCAGTGCCATAGCGAAAGGCTACGGGAGCGATGTGGTGGCTCGGATGTTCAAGAGTAAGGGAATAACCAATTTCATGGTGGAAATAGGCGGCGAGATAGTGGCAAGCGGCATCAACGAGAAGCGTGTGCCATGGAAAATCGGTGTGACAAAGCCAACCGACGACTCACTGAACGTAAACAGCGAGATACAAACCGTGCTCAACGTGACCGACAAGGCAATGGCCACAAGCGGCAACTACCGTAACTTCTACTACAAGAACGGCAGGAAGTACGCCCACACCATAGACCCCAAGACCGGCTATCCCATACAGCACAATATCCTCTCATCGACTGTCATTGCCGACAACTGCGCCACAGCCGACGCATACGCCACGGCGTTCATGGTGCTTGGGCTTGACGGGGCGAAGAAAGTACTCGAACGCCATCCCGAACTCATGGCCTACTTCATCTATTCCGACCGGAACGGCAAGAACGCAGTGTGGTTTTCGCCGTCCATGAAGGGCAAATTCATACAGTAAAGCCAGTGTCGAGGCATGCAGACGTTGCAGATTTACGACAGGCTGTTGCAGTTTCCGCTGTTTCAGGGGCTTGGTATCAACGACCTGACCCACATTGCGGGACACACAAAGTTTGACTTCAGGAAGTATGCAGCGGGCAAACGCATCATACAGGAGGGGCAGACTTGCGACGAACTCCTGCTCCTCACCAACGGCAAGCTGCTGGTCTGCACCTCCGCATACGACCACAGCTACTCGGTGGAGGAAGAGATGCCGTCGCCATACACCGTACAGCCGGAGTGCCTGTTCGGACTTACGCAACGCTACCGCAGCACTTTTACTGCCATGACCGACACCAACTTCATCGCAATAGGCAAGCGAGAGGTGGAAAGGCTGTGCGACACGTTCACAGTGGTGCGCATGAACCTGACAAACACCCTCGCCACGCAGTCGCAAAGGCTGGCCGCAAGACCGTGGAGGCGGCAGCCGGCTGACCTTAGCGGACGCATTGTAGCCTTTATAGTGGGCAGATGCCAGTATCCCGCCGGCAGGAAAACGATAAAGATACTCATGTCCCGGTTGGCCGAAGAACTTAACGACAACCGCCAGAACGTGTCAACAGCACTCAACACCATGCAGCGCAGCGGACTCATGAGCCTGTCCCGTGGGCGCATCACGGTGCCTTCGCTCGAAAGACTCATCACCGGGCAATAGCCGCACTGCGGTTTCCCCGTGCCAAGCCGCCGTTTGGAGGCGCAGAAAGACAAAAGAAGTGCGGACTGTCTCGTGTGTTGAGAGCAGTCCGCACCTCTGTTTTCAGTCTGCGCAGCCTCGGTTTGGCTTGCGTTCGGATGGCGTTTGCTCCGCCAGACAATGGCGTTTATGCTGTCACCCTTTTGTGTTTGTCTTGCCGGTCAATGGCGTTTGTTCCGCCAATCAGTTGTCTTCAAGAGGAATGACGAAGTACTTTATGCGGCCTGTTGGATAGGTTCCCTTGATGTAGAGCACTGGTTCCTTGCTCGTGGAAGCCTCCTTGACGACATCCTGAAGGTCGCTTACGGTCTTTATGTTGGTGTCGTTCACCTTCATAATGATGAATCCCTTGCCTATACCTGCATCCTTGAGCTTGCCGTTGTTAACCTTCAGCACCTCCAGCCCGTAGTTTATGCCGAGCTGCTTCTTCTGGCTGTCGGTCACTTCCCTGTAACTTGCTCCGAGAATGTCGAGGTCTGCGTTGTTCTTTACCATCTTTGTCGTGCCCTGTTCGTTCTTCAGAGTGACGGTTTCCGTGTGCTTCTTCTTGTCGCGCAGGAACGTTATCGTGACCTTGTCGCCCGGTCTCTTCTTGGCAATGCCCTCTTGCAGCTCGGCCATCTTGGTCACTTTCTGTCCGTCAATGGACGTTATAACATCGCCTTGCTTCAGTCCGGCGGCGGCAGCCGAGCCGTCGTCGTTGACACTGTTGACATATACGCCCTCCATAGTGCCGAGGTCTATTTCCTTACCCTCGTCCTTCTGGCTGTCAACATAGTTCTTCACGTCGCTTCCGGTGATGCCCAAGAGTGCGCGTTGCACCATTCCGTACTTCTTTATGTCGTCAACTACCTTGTTCATAATGGTTGTCGGGATGGCGAAACCGTAGCCGCTGTATGAGCCGGTCTGGGAATATAGCATGGCGTTGATGCCCACCAGCTCGCCCTTAGTGTTCACGAGAGCGCCGCCGGAGTTGCCGGCGTTGATGGCTGCATCGGTCTGTATGAACGACTCGATGCCCGTTTGCGATGCGCCGAGCGAACGTGCCTTGGCACTTATGATGCCCGCTGTCACCGTGTTGTTCAGCCCCAGAGGGTTGCCGATGGCCAACACCCACTCGCCGACCTTAACGTCGTCGCTGCTGGCAATGGCTATTGCGGGCAGGTTCTTGCCGTCTATCTTTATCAGGGCGAGGTCTGTTGACTTGTCGGTGCCGATGATGCGTGCCGAATACTCCTTGTTGTCGTTGAGCGTGACGGTCAGTTCGTCGGCTCCGTCAACCACATGGTTGTTGGTAACGATGTATCCGTCAGACGAAATGATCACTCCCGAACCAGTGGCGGTGCGCTTCGGAGTCTGTATCTGGCGTTGGCGCGTGCCACCGTTGCCGCGTCCGAAGAAGCCGCCGAACGGGTCGCTGAAGAAATCGCTGAACGGATCGCTCTCAACGTTTACGGTTTTCACCTTGCTGTTCTGCACATATTTGATGTGAACGACCGATGGCAGGGCCTTGTCTGCCGCATAAGTCAGATCCACAGGTTGTCCTGCCGGTGTGGCAGCGCCGGCCTTGTTGAACGCAGCCACCGAGAAAGCGATGGAAACGAGGCAGATTGCCGACATTAGATAATTCGCAATTTTTTTCATCTTGTACAGTCTTTAATTATGTCTTTGTCGTTTATGGTGGGTTCTATAAATTAGCTTTGCCGGATTTTGAGGCTGTTTCCGAG
>CAVHML010000014.1:9515-21487 GCA_963636905.1 bacterium | reverse complement strand
CACGGCAGAGCATCTGGCAGTTGTCTATGGTTGTGCGTCCGCCCTCACGCCACGGAGTGATGTGGTCGCCCTCCATGAACTCTATGTCAAATTCTTCGCCGCAGATGGCGCACTTGTGGTTCTGACGTTCCCAAACGGCGAGCTTTACCTTGTCGGAGAAGATGCGCAGGTCGAGATAACGCTCGTCGCCCGTCAAGACATACGGGATAATGCCTTGCGGTTTCTGTATTTCGTCATTCGCATCTGCCATCATTTCGCTTATTCTCTGCTCGATGGCCTTGAGGTCGAGGTTCTGTTCGTGGTACTGGTCGTATAGTTTAGCCCAGTCCAAGCCCTTCATTATGCTCTTGAACTTCTTTATGTTGAAAGTACTGATAGCCCAGTTCAACACGTTTTGGAAGTATGTCCACAGTGGCATGGCCGTGTGGTCGTGCTGATGAGCGGACATATAGCCCACGGCGGATTGTGGTTTGCCGCCGCGCGTCTCGTGGTCGGCCATCCACTCCAAGGCTTTCTTCAGAAAGTCCTGGCGTATGGGCGACCCGTTCACCAAGTCCTTGCCCAGGCGGTAGGCTCCGCAGTTGGTCTTGGAGAAGTGCTTCTTGGCGTCGCTAACGAAAGGCCCTGCATACACGGCGTTCCTTATTTCCTGCTCGTTGAGCGGTTTGCCGGCGATGTTGATGGTCTTGAACCACTCCAGCTTTTCCGACTCCTCGCCCTCGCAGACATACACGGTGAGTTTGTAATCGAGAATCTTCTTGCGAATGTCGGCTGGCTGGTTGGCAAAGTTCTTGTCGTTTATGGCAAACACATTGCCCACATACTGGCAGAGCGACAGGGTGCGCTGCTGTCCGTCCATCACCTCGTAGGGACACTCTGCATCGTCGCTGCGCTTCACCCAATACATCACGTTGAGCGGATATTCGTGGAGCACCGTGTTGATTACCGCGCGTTGCTCCTGATCGTTGTAGATAAACTCGCGCTGATAAGGTGGACGAATGTCCAACAGGCCGCCAAAGCCTCGCACTCCTTGTTCCTCGTTGTTGATGTAGCCCTTGGTGATGTCACCAACGGTCACTTCCATTTGCTTAATTGTCATCATAATGTTTGTGGATGTTTGTTGCGGATTAGTATTCTTGAGAACTTTCTTGTACCTTTTATATATGGCCGGTCATACTTTATACAACCGTCTTTCCAATATGGTCTCATGGCTTCATTGTTTTCAGTAATTCCTAAAATCTCAAACTGAGCAGGACAATATTTATCCAAGAACGTTATAGGAACTCCCATGTAACCAGCATAATCATAAGGTATATCGGCTGTCTTACTTACTTCAATAGCATCATAATTGTCGTAGTGAGGGTATTCGTCTTCAGAATAACGGCAGACTAAATCCATTTCCTCGTTTCTTTTGGGTATTTCAAGATTTGTATACCAAGTAACTCCAGAAACACGAATCATGTCCTTCTTGTGGTCATTAGCCGATGCTGTATCCTCATAAGGCGAAAAGAAATGAGCGGCAGCGCCCTTAAAGCCATATCCCCACCATATCTTGTTGTCTTGTATCAATGGAAATACCTCTTTATATGTAATGGCATTTTGCGGCCCTACTATCAAGAATTTCTTCCCATACTCCATCAACTGCCCTATATATTCGCGGAACAAGGAGAAGGGAGGGTTTGTCACAACGATGTCGGCCTCTTTCAGAAGTTCTATGCACTCTTGGGAACGGAAATCGCCAGTCTTCAATGTGGAAAGTACGTTCTTGTCGTTCTGCAAGAGATATTGTACGTCAGACAAGTCGATAGCCCCGTCGCCGTTCTCATCTTTCACCTCTGTTATCTCCACCTTGTAGGCAATCTTCTTGGGGTCATCGTCGAAACCGTCGAAGTGTAGCGGCAACTCATTGCCCGTAACGGGCGAACCGTTGTAGCAGGTGCACACGAGCTTCTTCAGCCCGAGCTGGTTGAAGCGCAGGGCGAAGTATTTGAAGAAGTTGCTTTCGTAGGGGTCGTCGCAGTTGCAGAGCACCACCTTGTTGCGGAAGTGCGACCAATAGTGTTGCAACTCGCGTTCTATATCGGAAAGCTGGGTATAGAACTCATCTTTCTTTGCCACCTTGGCGGCATTGAGATTTTTGTTTTCCATAATGATGTGACTGTTAGTTACATGATACAAATGAGCGCATACAACTATCAATCACGCCATGACGCAAAAAGGGCGTGATGCTCCTTATTGCGTTCAGCTATGAGGCAGCCTCGGAATGGAAACCTCAACTATTCAAATAAGAACACACCACGCCTATTGCGTGATGCATTGCTAATATATGAATAGTTAAGGCACTCCATGCCGGATGCCTTATCGCACGATTATTTCTGCTACGTTATTTCCAACAAGTTTCCGAGGCTTTTGGCTGAACGCGAAATAATAGCGAATGCTTTTTTCCAACGATGTCTTTGGAAAGGGCTTGCGCCTAATCCGCTCCAAAGTTACAAAAAAGAAGATGAAAGGACAAGCGTTGGGAGAAACAATGTGCAGGGTTTGGGGAATGATGTGTGCAATCTTTTTGCCGGCAAAACCCTTTGTGCGGCATGAGGCGGCAAGAGAAGCTCCGTCTCCCTTATGTGCGGCAT
The DNA here is from genome assembly GCA_963636905.1 of bacterium. Taxonomy (GTDB): domain Bacteria; phylum Bacteroidota; class Bacteroidia; order Bacteroidales; family Bacteroidaceae; genus Prevotella. The sequence goes on along the minus strand of CAVHML010000014.1, from coordinate 18,854 downwards.
CTTCGAAGCCGATGTTTCCGGCTCTATTCCAACCCCATGTTCCGCTAACGCTCCACAAGGGGTTACTGAGGTGCGGCCTCTTCGAGGCCAAGACGGCAAAGACATTATCCGCACATTTGACGGGAGAACCCCGAAAAGGCGCAAGTCACGCCCCGAAGGCACAATAGTCCGCCCCGAAAACACACAATAAGCCAAAAGGACAGGCGGCGGAGAAGCCCTGAAAAGGTGCAAGAGAAGCCCCGAAAATACGCAAGAGTCCCGCTTCTCCGGGGTGGAAAAGCGGGACTTTGTTGTTTGTTTGGAATAATTTTCTCTTGTTGTTATGCCGGTCAGGCTTCTGCTTCAGGTATTACGGACACCACGCTCTTGTCGCGGCGGCCTTTCTTGAAGTTCACCACTCCGTCAACCAGGGCATAGAGTGTGTCGTCTTTGCCTATGCCGACGTTGGCTCCGGGGTTGTGTCTTGTGCCGCGCTGGCGAACGATGATGTTGCCTGCGATGCATTTCTGGCCGCCCCAGATTTTCACGCCTAACCTTTGCGAAGCCGATTCGCGGCCGTTCTTAGAACTACCTACACCTTTTTTATGTGCCATTCTGCGTTCCTCCTTGTTTTTAAGCGACTACTTGTTTGATAGCGATCTCCGTGAACTGTGCGCGATGGCCTTGCTTCTTGCGGTAGTCCTTTCTGCGCTTCATCTTGAACACGATGACCTTGTCTCCCTTGACGAGGGGTTTCACCACCTCGCACACTACTTTTGCACCTTCAACTGTGGGTGCGCCGATCTGCACTGCGCCGTCTTTGTCAACGAGCAGTACCTTCTCGAACTCAACAGCCTGGCCTTCCTGTGCATCCTTGATGTGATGTACGAAGAGCTTCTTGCCCTCTTCGGCCTTGAACTGCTGACCGTTAATTTCTACGATTGCGTACATTTGATTAAATATAAACGGTATTTCCGCAAGGCGGACTGGCGTCGTGCCGTCGCTTTTTCATGCCTCCACGGACTAAATCGGGCGCAAAGTTACTATTTTTTAGTGGGATACACAACTTTGGGCGGTATATTTTTAAGTGTAAAAACGGCACTTGCGCCAACCAGACGGTCTGTTGCCCGTGGTTTTCCGACTGTTGGAGAGACGGAAAGGGGCGGTTTGGGTGGTGGAAACAGGCGGCTTTGTATGTCGCTCTGTGCCAGTTGCTTGCAGAAACCGCCGGGTTGTGCTCCGTAAACGGGCGGTTTACGGGTGCTAAGTGCCGCACTTACGGGTCGCAAACGGCCTGTTTACAAACGGCAAACGGCGGGGTCGGGGAAACGGGGCTTGCTTTTAGCGTCGGCAAGAGTGCGTTTTTACAAACGGAATGAGTAATTTTGCACTTGCAGACACGACTTCTGCACTGCAAAAACGGAGACTGGACAATGAAAAAGACACTGTTTGCGGCGGCTATGCTGCTGGGTGCGGCATCGCTGACGGCCAAGGACATCAAGACAATCGTGCTGACCACGACACCACAGATGCACTGTTCCGGCTGTGAAGAGAAGATTAAGAAGAACATACGCTTTGAGAAAGGGGTGAAAACCATAGAGACCAGCGTGCCGGAACAGACGGTCAAGATAACGTATGACGCCGACAAGACCACGCCGGAAAGGCTGCAAAAGGGTTTCAAGAAGATTGGTTACGACACCAGAATACTGAAAGAGGGTGAGAAAGCGGCCAAGAACGAAGGCGAAAAGTGCGGCATGATGTAGCGGAAACCGCAGCCTGACGCGAAGAACAGCTCGGGCTGATGCGGTAATCCGCACAGTTTGACAATGAAAAGCCGCTCCCCATGAGGCACAACATTTGTATTTCAACGACAAAAACGCAAAAGATGACATTATATCCCAAACTGATTCTCGACGCTTTATCTACCGTTACCTACCCCGGAACGAAGAAGAATCTGGTGGAAAGCGAAATGGTTGCCGACGACATACGCATCGACGGCATGACGGTAGCGTTCACTCTGATATTCCCAAGAGACACCGACCCGTTCCTCAAATCGACCGTCAAGGCTGCCGAAGCCGCCATCCACTACCGCATAAGCAAGGACGTGGAGGTGACGATAGCCACGGAATACAAGTCGAAACCGCGCCCGGAGGTGGGCAAACTGCTGCCCGAGGTGAAGAATATCATCGCCGTAAGCTCAGGAAAGGGCGGCGTGGGCAAGAGCACCGTGGCTGCCAATCTGGCCATAGCCCTGGCTAAGCTGGGCTATAAGGTGGGGTTGCTCGACGCAGACATATTCGGCCCGTCCGTACCCAAGATGTTTAAGGTGGAAGACGCGCGCCCCTACGCAGTGGAAAAGGATGGACGGCAACTGATAGAGCCGATAGAAAAGTATGGCGTGAAGCTGCTTAGCATAGGCTTTTTCGTCAATCCTGACACCGCAACCCTATGGCGCGGAGGCATGGCGTCGAACGCTTTGAAGCAGCTGATAGCCGATGCAGACTGGGGAGAACTTGACTATTTCATACTCGACACGCCCCCCGGCACGAGCGACATACACCTTACGCTGCTGCAAACGCTCGCCATAACGGGCGCAGTGATAGTGAGCACGCCGCAAAACGTGGCTCTGGCCGACGCCCGCAAGGGCATCGACATGTACCGCAACGACAAGGTGAACGTGCCGATACTCGGACTTGTGGAGAACATGGCATGGTTTACGCCGGCCGAACTGCCCGAAAATAAGTACTACATCTTCGGGAAAGAGGGCTGCAAAGCCTTGGCAAAGGAGATGGACGCACCGCTGTTGGCGCAGATACCGCTCGTGCAGAGCATCTGCGAGAGCGGAGACGACGGCCAACCGGCTGCCTGCGATGTGGAAACGGCCACAGGCCAGGCGTTCATCAACCTCGCACAGGCCGTAATCACCGTGACCAACCGCCGCAACAAGGAACTTAAGCCCACGAAAATAGTCGGGGTGAGCAACAAGTAGCCTACGTTTTTCCCCAATAAAACAGCCGATTGTTTCCATAGAACAACCGGCTGTTTTTATAATGGCACCCCTTACTGACAACAAAGGCACTGCCCTCTGTCAAAAAGTCAAGGACATTTTGGCAGAGGGCAATGCCTTTGTCTGTATGACACGCCCGGCAGGACGCGGAAGTCAGCGGCTCACGTCGAGCGAACTGCGCTTCGTGCGCTTGTAACTGCGGTATTCGTCGAGCGGAATGTCAACCTCCGGCTCCGCCAACACCCCCTCGCGGGGCAGCCGGAACTTCATATAGCGGATGTCAAGCCCACGGTCAATCCACTGCGACTCGTAATATGTCTGTATGGACAGTATGGTTCGGGTGGCCTCATCGATGCCCTGCGTGTGGTAGAGGTCCTCCGTGCGGAAAAGAAGCGGCAACTTGTTGGCCTCAACCATATAGGTTGTGTAGGTGAAGAGGAAGTTCGAGTCGGTTTTCAGATGCACTATTCCCCCGTCAGCGAGGAAACGGCGATAGCGCTCCATGAAGTAAGTGCTCGTGAGCCGCTTCCTGGGGTTCTTCATCTGCGGGTCGCTGAACGTCAACCATATCTCCTGCACCTCGTCGGGGGCGAAGAAGCGGTCGATAATCTCGATGTTGGTGCGCAGGAAAGCCACATTGGGCAGTCCCTCGTCCAAGGCTTGTTTGGCTCCCTTGTGCATCCGCGCTCCCTTAATGTCAACGCCGATGAAGTTTACTTGCGGAAACAGCTTGGCCAGACCGACGGTATATTCGCCCTTACCGCAGCCAAGTTCAAGCACAATGGGGTTGTCGTTGTGGAAATAGTCGTCGCGCCAGCGGCCTCTCATATCGAACGGCACCTGGTCAACCACCGAATAGGGATACTGAAACACGTTGCCGAAAGTCTCCAACTCGGCGAATTTCTGTAGTTTTCCTTTGCTCATCTGAATGTATCTGTAAGCGTTACGCTTGTTATCCGTCTGCTTTAATGAAAACAAAAGCCCCGTTTAGCACCCGTAAACCGCCGGGTTACGACTCGCAAACGGGCAGGTTATGCATCGTAAACGGGCAGGTTAGTGCCGACAAACGGGATGATTGGTGCAGACAAACGGTCTGTTTCCCGCCGGCATCTGCCCTCATCAAGCCAAAAAGGGAGGGCGCAAACATCCGGCCAACGGCCTGAATGTCAGCGTCCTCCCCTGCCTTATACTTCCTGAATGTACGGTTTCACTGGCGTTACTTCTCGCTTGACAAAGGCGAAGCCTGGGTATATGTGCGTGCACCAAGCTCCTTGTCGAGCATATACAGGCCGTAGCCGTTGTCCTTAATCATGTTCAGGTTGTCGATAATGTTCTGTGCGTTCTCCTCTTCCTCCACTTGCTCATCGATAAACCACTGCAACATGCTGTGCGTAGCGTAGTCATTTTCGGCGGCAGCCAGTGCTACAAGGTCGTTGATGAGGGCAGTTACCTTCTGTTCGTGGGCGAGTGTGCTCTTGAATACGTCGAGTATTCCGTCCCAAGTGGTCGGTACGGCATCAATAGGCTTCAACTCCACACGTCCGCCACGGCGTATTATGTAGTTGAAAAGTATCTTTGCGTGATCCTGTTCCTCCTGGAATTGAACCTCAAACCAGTTTCCCATGCCCGGATTTCCGTTGGCATGGCAGTAGGCAGCCATTGACAAATAGAGGTAAGCCGACCACATTTCGGCGTTAATCTGGGCGTTTATAGCCTTTTCCACTTTCTCTTTCAGCATAATGATGTTGTTTTTAGGGGTTAATACTACATGGGTATCTTATGCAAACTCCTTGCCACAGATGTTTTCTCCGGCCACCAACTCCTCGTAGAACTTCGCTCTGGCTGTATGCCAGTAGGGACTGAGGAACAGGAAGCCGATGCCCAGCGTCAGCAAACAAAGGATTGCCCATCCTAAGAAGCTGAGATCAAGCAAGAAAAGGTCCATTTTGTGGCCGCGCATCAGCGACATGCTACGGCAGATGGCCGCGTCATACTTGCAGTCCGGGTCGTCTTGCAGTATATAAGGGGTCATTGCGTAGGAATAACTCTTCACTATTCCGGGCACAATGAGCAGCAATGTCCACAGTCCGACGTATATTTCGCGGAGCAACATGGTCAGGAAAACCTCGCTGAAGCGCGAATATCCTCTCGTCAACCAGCCCAGATCGGGGTTGTTACCGCGCGACACTTCAAGGAAAGCCACCGCCACTCCCCACGACATGGGCAGGAGTAAGATGGACGGAATGCCATACAACGAGTAAGACAACACCAGACCAAGGATCCCTGACACAAGCACCAGCACTGCGGAACTGCCCCACTTGCCTTCAAGCGAACGCACTGCTTCGCTCTTGAAAGTACCAATCATTTCTCTCATACTCGGCAATTTAAGGTTTTAAGGTTAATATATAAAAGGTGTAAATGCAGGGAGTGCCGCCCCGCACCCGCCTGTCCGGCGGCACGGAACGGCACTCTCCCGTCTGTCAGTCTATCACTACGGTTGTCCAGCCGTGCTTGTCTTCCTCGATACCGTACTGGATGGCGCGCAGATGGTTGTAGAGTTTGGTTGACACTGGACCGGGTTTGCCGTCTTTGCTGAACGTGTAGCGTTTGCCGGTGTCCAGGTCGTCGATGTAGGATATGGGAGATATCACCGCAGCCGTACCGCATGCGCCGGCTTCCTCAAACGTTTCGAGCTCCTCTTCGGGAATGTGGCGGCGCTCTACGGTCATGCCATAGTCCTCGGCCAGCTGCATGAGGCTCTTGTTGGTGATGCTGGGCAGTATGCTGGTTGACTTCGGAGTGACGTAGGTGTTGTTCTTTATGCCGAAGAAGTTGGCTGCTCCGCACTCGTCCATGTACTTCTTTTCTTTCGCATCGAGGTAGAACTCGCAGGCATAACCCTTTTCGTGAGCGATGGAATTGGCCTTTAGCGACGCCGCATAGTTACCTCCCACCTTGTATTTCCCGGTGCCCAACGGTGCCGAACGGTCGTAGTCGCGCACGATAACGTAGGGGTTTGTGGAGAAGCCGCCCTTGAAATAAGGGCCGACAGGGCTGACGAAAATCATGAAAAGGTACTCGGTTGCGGGGTGTACACCCACCTGTGCCGACATGCCAACGAGCAGCGGACGGATGTAGAGCGTTGCTCCGCTCTCGTAGGTGGGTATGTATTCCTGGTTCAGGCGCACCACTTTCTTCACCATATCGGTAAACAATTCGGTCGGAACCTCGGGCATGAGTATACCCTGACAAGTGCTTTGCAGACGCGCGGCGTTCTCCTCCATGCGGAACACCCGCACCTTGCCGTCGGGACAGCGGTAGGCCTTCAGTCCCTCAAACGCCTCCTGACCATAGTGAAGGCACGTGGCTGCCATGTGCATCTTGATGTGTTCGTCGGAGCAAATCTCCACTTCGCCCCATTTTCCGTTGCGGTAATAACAGCGCACGTTATAGTCTGTCGGCATATAACCGAACGACAGGTTCGCCCAATCGATATTTTTCATAAAACAATCCTTTTGTTAAGCAATTACATCTTTATCGGACAAAAGTAATCAATTTATCGCTTTTCAGCAACAAAAAGCCACGCTTTTTACACCAAGGCTCAAGCAAGGAAGCCCAAGGCAAGGGGTAAGGACACGGGAAAGCACGCCCATGGAGGGGCAAAAGGCGGGGGTGCCGGATACAAACGCACGGTTTGCGACCCGTAAACCGCCGGGTTACGGCAGCCAAATGGGCGGGTTACGATGCGAAGATGGGCGGGTTACGCTCCGCAAACAGGCGGTTTATTTCTGGATGAGCACCGTTGCGTATGCGCTGATGCCCTCTTCGCGCCCGGTGAAGCCGAGCCTTTCGGTCGTGGTAGCCTTGATTGAGATGTTGTCGGCGTCGGTCTGCAACACCTCGGCGAGGCATTTCTGCATGGCAGGTATATGGGGATTCATCTTCGGACGCTCGGCACAGATTGTCGCATCGACGTTTCCGAGTGCGTAACCCTTAGTTCCGATGAGTTCAGCCGTGCGCTTAAGAAGTATTTTGCTGTCGATATTCAGTGTGCTTTCGGCCGTGTCGGGGAAGTGAAAGCCTATGTCGCGCATATTGGCTGCACCGAGCATTGCGTCGCAAATGGCGTGTATGAGCACGTCAGCGTCGCTGTGACCGAGCAGACCACGGTCGTTTTCAATCCTTATACCGCCTATCCACAGGTCGCGACCCTCCACGAGACGGTGCACGTCAAAGCCAAATCCTACGCGTATGTCCATTATATATATGTATAGAGTTCCTTATTGCTGCCCTTCAGTCGGCGGGACAGCCACCTCCTCAAACTCGTCCGTGCCGCCTGTTCCCATGTTAAGGCTGTTGTCATGCCCCGTATAGTCAATCTCGATGTCCGAGTCGCCCTCGTCATACTGGCCGTTGCCAACAAGCAACCGCAAGGGCGAGCCTAACGGAAGCACGTCTCCACCGGCCAGTCTGCGCCCCCGGCTCTCAAGACCGTACACCCAGTCCTTCTCACCGTCCACCTTTCGCGGCTCAAGCAGCACAAATCCCATTGCGGTCAGCCGTGCCGTGGCCTCGCGGACACTGCTGTTGTCTATCACATCGGGTATGGTAAGCGTTGGCGAAGACAGCGAATTGACCGTTACAAAGATGGTTCTGCCGGCCTTGACCGACGTTCCGTAGCCCGGTGTCTGGAGCAGTATGCACCCTCCGGGCAAGGCTTTGTTGTAGCCGGAGTCGGCGGCCACGAGCGACAAACCGTTCTGTTCCGCCAGTGCCTTGGCCCTTTCAAAGTCCATACCGCGCAGGTTGGGCACCGGAATGTTCTCGTTGTGGTGGGTGTAAACCGCCAGTCCGAACTTCAAACCGAGGCACAGAAGTACGACAACCACCGCCATTGCCGCAAGATTGCCCCACAGATAGCGACTGGAAAGTTTGCGTAAGAAATCTTTAGTCTCCATGTTTTCACTTTCAACTCAACGCCGGAGCCTTGTCAAACGGTGCTCCGGCCACAGCCGTGCGGCCTATCGCCTGAACAAATCCTTTATGCCGTCCATGTCAAACGCCAGAGTAAAGCGCAGTGTCTGGTCGAGCGGGTTGCTCTGGGCGGTGGAGATGACATAGCCAACGTCAAGAGAAAAGACATTCATACGGAAGCCTCCGCCCACTGTGAAGTACTTTCGGTTGCCCTTAGTCTCGCTTTCGTGGTGATAACCTGCACGGATTGAGAACTGGTCATGATAGACATATTCGGCACCGATGCTCCAGTTGATCTCCTCAAGCTCCTCGCTGAAACCGCGGGGAGCATCGCTGAAGCTCCTGAAGATGCCGCTTATGGAACTTACATCGCTGTATTCGCGAGTCACACGGTCCTGGTAAGTGGACGCATCCTCACCTTCCTTCTGCTGCGGAACGGTGGGTACGAGGTATTTGTTGGCGTCTGCCGCTATGGAAAAGCGGTTGTATTCGTCGATAGGTACCATGAGTGACGCTCCCAGACGCATGTTTGCAGGAAGAAACTGGCTGCGGTCGTCACCGAAATAGGATATTTTGCTGCCCACATTCGTTATGGCCAGACCGAGGCCAAGCTGACATTCGCGGCTTCCAAGGTTGAGATAGTTGTTGTAATACATGCCCAGATCGGCAGCAAAGGCCGATGCGGGCGATGCATCTTCCGAATAATCGTAGCGCAAGTCGGAATATATCCAGCGCAGAGCCACGCCTAACGAGAAGTGTTCGCTCAACATACGGGAGTAACCCACGTCGAGAGCCATCTCATAGGGCTTCACGGTCATGTTGTCCGACCCATCTACGGTGGTCTGAACCTCGCCTAACGAGAAGTAACGCAGCGATCCGGAGAACGCACCGTAGTCACCCACGCGGTAGTAACCGGACACATAGGCCAGGTCAATGTCGTTGACAAGCTGCCTGAGCCATGGGGTATAGTTGAGCGCAATGCCCGCCCGGCTTATACAAAAAGGGTATTTGGCGAGGTTCCAGTGTTGGGAATTGACATCTGGATCGGTGGCTGCGCCCACGTCACCCATACCCGCAGCGCGGGCATCGGGCGCAATGGTCTGCGAAATCACCGCATACTCGACTGCGTTGTAGTCACTCAGCTTGTCCTGCGCCGCCACCTGAGAGGGCAGAACGAGCGCTATTGTCATTAAAACGAATGTGCACAGATGTTTCATCAGTCTGTTTTGTTTGCATTAAGTGGCAGGTGGGGGCTGCTGCATCTGCTCCTTACTGTCACTAAAGCATAAAACGCAGCACGCAACCTGTTTATTGTCCTACCGTACCTTATTTATTAATCAGAGCCGTGCCGCAGGTTGCCGTCAGCAAACGGGCGGTTT
>CAVHML010000014.1:0-9464 GCA_963636905.1 bacterium | reverse complement strand
GCAAACGGGCGGTTTGTTGCAGCATGCTCACTTCCTGCTCAGCACAACCAGTTTCTTTGCAGACGACAACCGGCTGGCTCCGTCGCTGTCGATGCGCGCTCTATAGAGATAAACCCCGGTGCCCACACGGCCGCCGAGGGAAGTGGCGAGGTCCCAATCAACGGTTATCGAGCCTGAAGAGGGCACCACGCTCTCGCTGTGGCTCCACAAATGCCGCCCGGCCATGTCATATACATCCACCGTAACGGTCACTTCGCTGCCCACACGGTCATGGATGATGCGGAAAGAGGTGGAGGTTGTGGCCGGATTGGCCGTGCTTTCCACATCCAACAGGGCTGGTGACGCACCCTTGGAGACGTAGAACGACAGCTCAGCCACCGAAGAATTGTTCAGTATGTCCCACGCCCGGAACTGCAACTTGTGCTGTCCCTCGTCCAGAGTGGGCAGACTGTAGCCGACAGTGCCCGACGTGTAGCTGCCAAAGTCAAAGGTGAAGTAGTCATTGAGCACGTAAGTCTTGTTCATGTCGCCGTCTATCACCAGTTTAAGGTCGTGCCCCACGCCACCGCCGGCTGCGTTTATGCCGTCCTCGTCACTGATTTGCGCCACGAAGTATGGCGTCTGGTTTACCGTACCGCCGTTTGCGAACGACGAGGAGTTAAGGTAGCAGTATATAGACGGCCCCAATGAGTCGTTTTTCTGTATCGCTGAGCCGTTGAACACGAGGCTTTCCGTAGCACCGCTCACCGTACTGCTGCCGTCACTGCCCGTCCCGAACACTATGAGCCGCCCGTTGCCGTCGCTGTAGCTGATGTCTTTCGGCACGGCAAAGGTCAGTTCAAACTGCCCGTTGCGTATGCTGTCGTTGCCTTTGTATATGGTATTGGTGCGGTCTTCATACACATAGGCAGTCGAAGCGCCGTCTGAGCCGGTGTTGTTGAGCCGACCGGTGATTTGCCGCAAGGCATCATAAGCCACCGCAGTCAGCCTTCCGCTGAAGCCAGTGGCCGCCCCGCTGCTGTCAAGCACACGTCCCTTCACCCTTACCACGCTGCCCGCATTGAGCGTAACCGCTGTTTCCGTCCCCGCGATAGCCTTGCCGTTGATACTGTCTATAACGGCTGTGGGACGCGGATAGGCCAGTACGAGAGCGGGGTCGCCCAGCAACGTGTACTGGAGCTTATTGGGAGTGTTGTCAGAGCCGCTTGTCACGAGTGCCGTCTTGGCCAGACGCGCCGCCTCACCCACCGACACAGGAGTGCCGTCGTCGGCAGTTGCAAGCACGTAGTGGGTGAACTGCTTGTTCATACTCAGGTTGTAGTTGGTATAGACCGTGCGCGTTGTGCCGTAGAAAGCCACCGCTCCGCCGTTGGAATTGAACAGTGCGGTCTCGCCAATGTTTGACGATTGGCCGTCGAAAGGCATTATATCGCACGAGGCAGTGACCCACAGAGGCAGGTTCTTCGATGCAGTTGTGCTGAAGTCAAGGAGCGTTACCACCGCTTCGTGCGACAGTTGGGTGGCCGAACCGTGCCCGTTGTAGTTCATAATGAGTGCCCCGTCGGTCATATACTGCCCCACGAGCTTTGCCGCTTCTGGGTATCGGTTGCCTGTGGAGCTGGTTTCGCGCTTGTAAGTGTCCCACATTATGCGACGGACATCAAAGGTGGGGTGTTCTGTCTCCACCAGTTTCGCCACTTGGTTGGCCGCTTCCATGTGTGTATTGTTGTTTCCGTCGTCGCCCATGACCACGATTGTGTTCTGCCAGAGACCGGCATTGGCGTTCTTTCTGTAGGCTTCAATCTTGTCGAGCATGGTGTTTGCCTCGTCGGCAGTGCGCACAGGGAAGCGTCCGACGGCCACGTCAGGCTTGCCGGTAACGCCGCTTCTGTAGTCCGAACCGGTCTGTATCGCTTCGTTATCGTCAAGCATACAGTAGAAATCGTCCGAGACGTAGCAGTAAATCTCGCTGAAGGAGTTCTCGCTCTCGTAGCATAACAGGTAGTCATCGGGCGAGTTGCCGAGCCAGTCGGCCGAGACCATGCGGTTGTCCCATGCCCCGTCGCCAAACAGGACGAGGTATTTCGGTATGTCACTGTCGCTTTCGGCTCTGTCATACAGCATCTTCATGTAGCGGCGGTAGGCCGTTGCATCGGGCGTACCGCTGGAGTATTCGTTGAAAAGTTCGTCTGCCGGCACTATGCGGGCGGTCATTCCGTCGAGTGTCTCGTAGATTTCCTTCAGGCGTTCGGCCTGTTTGCGCAGCTTTTGTGACGTGGGTATGAGTATCACGGCGTTGACTGACGCGTCGGAATGGTGGTCTTGGTTGGTTATACGATACACGTATTCTGGTACGGGAAAGGCGTCTGCCGACAGGTCGGGGGCGGCTTTTGCCTCTGAAGTGTGCAGAACGATGTAGTCCAGGCGCACCGTTCCGCCTGCGGTCTGGGTGATCTGCACCGTGTTGTCAGCCGAGATGTTGTCAAGAGTGAACGTCTTTGTCGCCGCCGCCGCCTCGCATTTGTCGCTTGAACTGGGCGCAGACACTGACATTGTGCCCACTTCGCTGCCGTTGAAGCTCACCTTTGCGGTCGAGGCGGCATTGGCTGTGAGCACCACGGTAAGCGTTCCTGTGGCCGAAGTGCCCGCTGCCTTTATGGAATAGGTATTGGCGGTGCCTATGGAGAAAGCCTTTGAGTCGTAGAGGTTGCGCCCTCCGTGATACCAGGCGTAGTCATCGACCTCGTAGAGCGTGTTGCTGTCGTCGCCGGAGGGGTAGAAGCCGGCCAGAAACGTTGCCTCATCGACCGTGGCAGGAGTGGTTTCGCCCTCTGTGAGGAAGTAATAGCCGTAGTCGGAGTATGGGTTGCGCACACGGGTGTTGCCGTTGGTCCACGAGACAGGCCCCTGCGCATAGAACAACCGGCGGCCTTCCACAGTGCAGGTGGGCACTTCCTTCAGGTCGTCGGTACTTGTGAGATAATCGCCCGACAGGGTTTCGGGCTGCAATGCGCCGCCATAGCCGTAGAGTCTGACCTTGCTGGGGTCGGAAAAACCGGCACTGCGTATCACCTCGTCGGTGAGTTGGTGTACGCCACTGGCCGACACGCGTATCTTAGCCCACTGTCCGCTGCTCAGAACCGAGTGGTCGGCGTAGCGCGAAGACGCCTGCCCGGAGGCCGCAGCCGCCACCCTGCGCATACGGACGGCACGGCTTTTCACGGCCAACTTGAAACTTACGAGTTTTTGATACTTGCCGTTGCGGAACACGAGCGGCACGAAACTGATGTCCAGCTGGCCCCGTTTGCGCGCCACACCCACGCTGCTGTAAACTGTGGGCAGCGTTGGCAGACTGTCGGAGGTCAGGTTGCGATAGCGGAGCACGTCGGCGGCGGTCATGTCGATGAACTCCGGGTACTCTATCTCCACGCTGTAGGTCGAGTCGGCATAACCTTTTCCGAGGTCAAACGTGTGGGTGAACCATGGCAAGCTGCCGCTTATCCTCACCTGATCGGCGGTAAGGTTGAAGAAATCCTGCGCCTTGGCGCGGCCAAGCAGCCACACCAATGCTACGGCAAGCAGAAGCAGCTTTCTCATGTCACTCATTTGCAGTTGAACTCCAATACTTTTTCGTTTTCCAGATAGCCCTCCAAGTGGTCGCCGATGTTCACCTTCAGTCCAGCTGCGGGTGCTCCGGTGAAGAGCAGGTCGCCCGTCTTCAGGGTGCAGAAGCGGCTGATGTAGGCCACAATGCCGTCAACGGTGTGCAGCATATCGCCGGTATAGCCCTGCTGGACGGTCCCGCCGTTGGCATCAAGGCGGAAGTCAAGGGCTTGGACGTTGCGGAAACGATTCTTGTCCACCCAGTCGCCTATGACAGACGCCCCGTCGAAGCTGCGGCACAGGCCGCCCGACAATGCACCGGCGGCCAATCCGTGCTCCATTTCCCGGTCGGTAAAGCCCACACCCACGGTGATTGCGTCGTAGTAACGGTGGGCAAACCGCTCGGGAATGGCCTTGCCAAGGCGGCAGATGCGCACTACAAGCTCCACGCCGCAGTCGATTGCGCCGCTCCAGTCGGGCACAAAAAACGGCTTGCGGTTCTTTTGCAGCGACGAGTCGGCCAAGACAGACACCACAGGCGGCTCTCCCTTTAATAACGCACCGCCCTCTGTTTTATTGTATTGGGGATAGTTCATCCCTACAGCAAATATCTTCATCGTTACAGTCCTTTACGTTTCAGTCCGCAGAAGATGCACCGGCGGGTCGCAACCCATGCCGCCGCACCTCCGGGACTGCGGTTTTCACCGTGCAAAAATAGCAAATTAAAGCGAAAACGAGGCGAAAAAGCCGGTGCATACCGCCGCTTTTCTTCCCTATTGCGGACTGTAAGCGGAGGCAAAGGGAACGGAGCGATTCGGCAAGCGGAACGGACGGGTCTGGCAAATGCCGTGTTTACGGGTGCTAAACCGGCCGTTTACGATGCGTAAATGCCGTGTTTACGGGTCGTAAATGGGGCATTTACACGGGCAGACATTGCGGTTTCAATCTGTAAGCGGCTTGTCCGTAGTGCTGAAACCGCCCGTTTCATGCGCCCACAAAGACTTTCCGGCAAGTGGACAGGCGGCAGACGGCTGCGCTTTTTCGTGGCTCCACGCCTTTGCGGTTACGATTTATTGGTATAACTTTGCACCATAAAAACAAAAACACAAATGATTTCATTTGAAAACGACTACAACAACGGAGCGCATCCGTTGATTTTGCAGCGGCTGATGGAAACCAACAACGAGCAGTCGCTGCCCTACGGTTTCGACAAATTCAGCGAGTGCGCCAAGGAGAAGATAAAGAAAGCGTGCGAAGATGACGATGCCGTGATATTCTTTCTGTCGGGCGGAACACAGACAAACGCCACGGTTGTCGATTCGTTCCTCTACCAATACGAGGGCGTGATAGCCGTTGACACTGCGCATATCAACGTCCACGAGGCCGGAGCCATCGAGTTTACGGAGCACAAGATAATCTCCCTGCCCAACCATGGGGGCAAGATGGACGCGCAAGACCTTGACAAATACCTCGAAGACTTCAAGCATGACGGCAACAATGCCCACTCCGTGTTCCCCGGACTGGTGTATATAACCTTCCCCACCGAGCTTGGCACGCTATACAACGCCGCCGAACTCGATGCGATATACCAGGTGTGCCGCCGCAACAACATACCTCTTTACGTTGACGGAGCACGCCTCGGCTACGGTCTGATGGCGCAGGGAAACGACATAACGCTGCCCTATCTGGCTCGCCACTGCGACGCTTTCTATATAGGAGGCACCAAGGTGGGGGCACTGTGCGGCGAGGCTGTGGTCTTCACCCACAACAATGCGCACCGCCACTTCTTCACCATTCAGAAGCAACACGGCGCACTGCTGGCCAAAGGCCGCCTGCTGGGAGTGCAGTTCGACGCACTCTTCACCGACAACCTGTACTTTGAAATATCCCGAAACGCCATCGACAAGGCAATGAAGATGAAACGGATGTTCGCCGACAAGGGCTACAGGTTCTGGATAGACTCGCCTTCCAACCAGCAGTTCGTCATAATAGACAACGACAAGGTGGAGCAACTGTCACGGGACGTGCTGTTCACCCACTGGGGACTGGCCGACAAAGACCACACAATATGCCGCTTCGTCACCAACTGGGCAACTACCGACAACGACCTGGCGGTGCTTGACGCACTGATATAGGCCGTTGTCAAGAGCCATACCGCCCGGTTTTTCAGGGGCGGCATTGGCAAGGGGACTCAAAAAATGATATTTTCCCTTTGTCGTTCAATTACATTTTATTAATTTAGCGGCGTCTATCCCATACCGGAAGCCCCCGATGGGCAGAGGATGGGCAGACATATACATAACAAAAGGCGTAACTGACGCTTTGGTTTTGACGATTCGTGAACTTCGCAACTTCCAACTGTCTGTCAAGAACAAAGCAATGGCGACGCCCTATCGGGTGTATTATATGCAGCCCTCACTGGCTTCGGATGCCTCATGCGTCCGTCTGCTGTGGGGATACTATATATATTTACATCGGCGTGGGGCTTCCGGCATTGCTCGTTTCGACAGACAGGGCAATGCGAAGACCTACGAATCGTGGAACGGGCAACAGTCTGGCTCCACGTTTTGCGTTTTGTATATCACAAATACAATCATTGTTATTCAGCTGTGGTAGCCGGGCTGTCATCTTAAAAACAAGTAAGAGATGAGAAAGTTTTTATTTACTGCCGCAGCATTGCTAACAATGTCGGCATCAGTGTGCTTCGGCCAGACAAAGGAAGACATCAAAGCGAGTGTTGACCGCTGTGCAAAGCTACAAAAGCTATGTTCAAAAGAACCCAAGCAGACTGGGTTGCCCGACGTTGACAGCTATGTGAAGGGTGTTTACAATGCCGCCGTCAGCTCCGCCAAATCTTCGGAGCTGCTGCAAAATCTCTACTACCGCCAGATTGGCGAGACCAAGGACGGGGTGACCGACGTGAACATCAAGAAGCCCACCGTAGAAGAACTTACCGCACTGGCCGCCACTCTGACAGCCGAGGGCGTGTCGATTGCAGAGGCAGCCAAAGGCGCAGAGGCAGCAACAAAGGCGTCAACGACAAACAAGAACCCCATGAAGGCAGCAAAGATTGCATCGGCTCTCGCCTTCACAAAAGATGCCTATCCCGTTTTGCTTGAGGAGTCGAAGGCCAAGATAGCCGCCATCAAGCAGATGGTGGAAACCGCCAAAACCGCAGGCAATCTGTAATGGGAACGCTTCGCATTATATGTGCGGCCGTCCTTGCGTGTGTCCTTCTGGGGCACGCGCAAGGCTCTCTTGCCGCTGACGACCGCACAGTCGTAGGCGTAACGCAGTTCACCTGCGACGAAGAGAGTCCATACACTGGACTCGTCACTGAGAAAGTGGTGGAGATGCTCACCAACACCCACCGCTTTGTAGTGGTTGACAGGACGAGCCGCGACAAGGTGATGGACGAGCTTGAGCTTCAGAAAAGCGAGGCTTTCCTCGACAGCCGCAACCTTGCGGAACAGGGTGCAGCCGTCGCCGCCGAGCAGTTGGTTACAGGGCATATCGTCAAGATACCAGTGTACCGCATGAGAAACAGCGACGGAAGCACGCGCGGCTACAAGGCGAGCGTGGCGTTTCAGTTGAAGGTGGTTGACGTGGCCACAGGAGTGAGCAACGAGGCACAAAGCTTCGACGGCAAGTGCAGCAAGGAAATGCTGTCGCCCGAAAGTGCGGTGACAACCGCCATGCAGAGCTTGCAGTCAGACATCTATGAATACTTCCGCATAAACTTCCCCGTGAGGGGCAAAGTGCTGAAATCGATAGACAAGGGCACCATACTCGTCAACGTTGGCAAGAATGCAGGAATAAAGGCGGGCGACACGTTTATGATAGAGGTTGTCGAGATGCTCGACGGCAAGCCCTATCCCACCGAACTCGGCAAAGCCAAAGTGAAAAAACTGTCGGGAGAATCATTCGCCGAATGTAGCGTTTCGGGCAAGGTGGCCACAGCCATAGAGAATGGCAAGGCCGCGCACAGCTTGGTGCGTTGCAGTCTTATAATCAAGAAATAGGAATAGCATGAAAAGAATAATCACATCATTGTTGTGGCTATGCGCCATGTGCGGCGCATGGGCACAGAACCTGGACTCGCAAGTGGTGCCGCTGCCTACTGCGAAGCCCAAGATCATGGTAATACCATACACCGTGGAAGGCGAGGACATACGCACCGTGCTGGAGAATGACGTCAACAAGCGGATAGCCCTTACCAAGATAAAGGAGGCGTTCGACCAGCGCGGCTACACCACAGTTGACTTCTTCGCCAAAGTGAAAGCCCTGTCGAAAGCCACCGCACTGGGCAGCACACAACAGCAAGACATGAAGACCATGATTGTGCAGCAGTCAGGGGCCGACGTGTATGTGGAGGCGGAGACAAACCTGCTGGAGTCTCCCACGGGAAACGCCATGAAAGTTATACTTTCGGGCTATGAGACATCCACAGCCAACTCGCTTGCCAACGCCGTTTGCGAGAGTGGCAAGTTCTATACCGACGACTACGGCAAACTGACGGCAAGAGCCGTTGAGACGGGCGTTGACAACTTCCTCAACACCATGCAGGACAAGTTGCTCGACATTGCCGACAACGGACAGTCAATATCCGTCACCATTGGCGTTGACGAGGCTTCATCGTGCTCAATGGCGCAAGAGGTTGGTGGGGATGGACTTGCCTTGTCAGACGCATTGGAGCTGTGGGTGGAGAAGAATGCCTACAAGGGCAACTACCACATACAGGGAACCACCGACAAGCAGATGCTTTTCGACGACATCCGCATACCACTGAAAGACGAGAACGGGCGGACGTACAACATCAACAAGTTTGGACTGAAGCTTCTCACATTCTTCCGAGACCTCGGCATCAAGATAGAGAGGACCACAAGCAACAACATGTTGGTTGTGACAATAAAGTAAACCAAAAGGAGAATCATTCTATGAAAAAGACATTGTTGGCCTTGGCGATGTTACTGGGCAGCCTTGCCACAACTTCAGCGCAAGGCGTTGAAATAGCCTTCGCCCTCCCTTCTGGCAGTGACCGGCTAAGCGACAACACCGCAAAAATGCTAAGGAGCAAGTTGCTGCCGGCAATGACGGAGAACGGAGTGGAAACTGCCGAGGTGAGTACCATTGCCATAAAGCCGGAGATAAGTTTCGTGAACAGGCAAGTGGCGGAAGGCGGCATGAAGAACATCCATACCAGCGACATTCAGTTCAACTTCATTTGCACAAACCTTGTCACGGGCTCCACTTTCGCAAGCTGTGTCGTCACGGTACGCGGCGAGGGCTTCAGTGACGATGCCGTAGTGAAGAACGCTCTGTCGAAGCTCTCGCCGCAAGACCAGCGGCTCGCAGACTTCATGGGCAAGGCAAAGGGAAAGATAACCGACTACTACCAGCGCAATCTCAGTGCCGTAATTTCGCGCGCCAAGACGTTTGCCGACATACAACAGTATGACGAAGGTTTGGCGTTGCTTTTCTCCTGTCCCACAACCATTCCTGACTATGCCAAAGTAAACAATGCCATCACTTCTATATACCGCCAATATCAGACGCAGGAGTGCGGCAACATCCTCCAGCAGGCACGCGCCGAATATGCCAACGGCAACTACGGGGCAGCCACCGAGTACTTACAGCAAATCGACATGACAAGTTCTTGCGCAGCAGAAGCCAAGCTGCTTTGCACACAGATTAAGCGGTCGAGGGACGCAGAGGCCAAACAGGCAATCGAACTAATGGAAAGACAGGCGCAGCGTGAGGCCGATGTGGAGAAGCAAAGGATAAAGGCTGCGCGCGATATGGCCGTGGCCTACTGCAAAAAGAGGACGGACGTGTATTTCGTTTGGTAATCTCTTTCCCGT
>CAVHML010000013.1:0-22904 GCA_963636905.1 bacterium | reverse complement strand
ACGATAGCCAAACAGGGCATTTACGACCCGTAAACGGTGCGTTTAGCATCCGTAAATGCCGTGTTTGCGAAGTGTAAATATGCCATTTGCGATCCGTAAACAGACCGTTTACAATGCAGAACCCGGACTCTTTTGAAATGGAAGCAGAACGTTTCTGATGCGGAAGCAGGTTCCTTTATATACGAACACAGCCCGTTTCCGGCATGGAAACGGGCTGTATTATGGGTGGGAAAAGGCTGCCCCTGATTAGGGAACAGGCTGTCCGACTATTTCTTCTTGGGCGTTTCGGTGATGACAGCGGCCACTGCCTTGGCGATATTTGCCGCCCCCTTTGCCGTGGGGTGTACGCCGTCGCGCTGCATGGCGTCGGTTCCCGGCTCTACAACAGGCCGCAGGTCGAGCAGCTCCAGCTTGTTTTTCTTCGCCACCTTGCGTATTGCCGGTATCACTCCGGCCACTATGGTGGAGTCAAGTATGGTCTGGGGCTTGACAACCTTGGGGTTTGCGGCGGCCTTTATGGGCGTACAGAGTATGATACGCGGCTTGGAGGGCAGGGCTTTCAGCGTGTTTACCATCTGCTGGAGGTCGCCTTCAAACTCCTTTCCGTGCGTGTTCCAGTTCTGGGGCTTGCTGTCGTTGGTGCCAAGCTTTATCACCACGATGTCTGGATTGAACGCCTGTGCCTCCGTCCACGCCTTTTCCTTGACGTAAGGCCGGTCGCCGGCGGTCAGGAGGGTGCGTGCGCTCACTCCGAAGTTGCGCACATAATATCCTGAGCCGAGCAGTTTCTGTAGCTGTGCGGGATAGCCTTTCACGTCAACCATCTCTATTCCGTGGCCGTCGGTTATGCTGTTGCCTATGCAAGCCACGCGTTTTGCCGTGGCAGCCGGGGCTTTGAGCTGGTCGAGCCACGTGCCAAGCTCGCTGAGCATCAGGTCGTGGCACGCAAACGTGGTCTTGAAGCCGAAGCCGTGGCCACCTGCGGGATAGACGTGCAGTGCTGCTGGGATGCCGGCGCGGCACAGGGCGGAGTAATAGGGCAGACCGTTGGTAAGGGGCGGCACTGCCTTGTCGTCAGCCGCCATGATAACGATGGCGGGCGGGGTCTCGTGCTTGCGCACCTGCTTGTCGTTGGAGAACGCCTCGACCAGTTTCTCGTCGGAACGGCTGTCGCCAAGGAAGCCGACCACAGAACCTTTGTGCGTAACACGCTCGTTCATGGATATGACCGGGTAGAACAGTATCTGGAAGTTGGGGCGTGCCTCTATCGGGGCGTGGGTTGCCGTGGTGGAAGCGAGGTGTCCGCCGGCCGAAAAGCCCATGATGCCCACGTCGTAGGGGTTGATTTTCCACGCCGAAGCACTGTCGCGCACCATGCGGATGGCGTTTTGTGCGTCGCTCATGGGCACCGTGCGGTCGCCCTTGGGCATCCTGTAGGTCAGAACGCAAAAGGCTATGCCCCTTTGGTTGAAGTACTGTGCCCAGTCGGTGCCCTCGTTCTGCATGGAAAGGTGGGTGTAGCCGCCGCCGGGGCAGTCAACTACGGCACGCCCGGAGGGGTTTTCAGGCAGGAAAACCTGCATGTTGGCCTTGCCGTCGGGCGTGATGTTCACCGTAAACGTGCGTGCGGTCTGCGCAGTGGCGGCCAGTACGGCTGCAAAGACGGCAGCCAGGGAGAATATCCGTTTCATTTCCGTTGTGCAGACTTACTTCATTTCAACGTACTTTATCTTGTCCATGTCGCCATAGTCAAGGTTTTCGCCGCCCATGCCCCACACAAACATATAATTGCTCGTGGCCGCAGCGCAGTGGACGCTCCATTCGGGCGACATGACCGCCTGTTCGTTGTGCAGCCAGATGACGCGTGTCTCCTGCGGCTCGCCCATAAAGTGGGATATGGCGTTGCCTTCGGGCAGGTTGAAGTAGTAGTAAGCCTCCACGCGGCGGCCATGCGTGTGAGCCGGCATGGTGTTCCACACCGAGCCGGGAGCCAGTTCGGTCAAGCCCATCTGCAACTGGCAGGGTCCGCCCTTGCCGCCGTTCTTCTCGGAAAGCACGTTGTTGACAATCAACTGGTTGATTACGCGGTCGTTGCTCTCCTCCATTTTGCCCGCATGGAAGCTGTTTGAGTTGAGGCACTTGAGCTTCTTGGCCCTCGCAGCGTCGTTGCAGACAATCATTTGTGTGGGGTATTCCTTGTGCGCGGTGGTGGAATTGAGGTAGAATTTGGCCGGGTTGGACGCGTCCTTGCTGGCGAATGTTATCTCTTTGGAGCCGCGTCCCACATAGAGAGCGTCCTTGAACTCAAGCTCATACTTCTTTCCGTCAACGGTGACTATGCCGGTTCCCTTGCTTGTGTTGATGACTCCCAGCTCGCGGTTGAAGCAGAAATAGGGAGCTTTCAGCGGGTCTATGGTCTCAAGTTTAAGCTCTGTGGCCACAGGCATTGCCCCGCCATATACCACACGGTCGTACATGGAGTATGTGAAGTGGATTTTGTCGGCCTCCATGACCTTTTCCATTACGAAAGCGTCGCGCAGACGCTGTGTGTCGTAGGTCTTCACGTCCAGCGGGCTGCACGCTGTCTGTACGGTGTAGTCGGTCTGTGCGCCGGCACTCATGGCTGTAGCCAGGAGTACGGCAGATAAAAATAGTCTGTTCATTGTTATTGTCTTTATTTGTTGTTACGTTTCTGTCTGTCTGATACTTGACTTATGCGGTCTTCTTGGCCTCGCGGTCTTCCCGGACGATACGGCGGTTGTTCAGAACCATGAGCGCCACGGTGACAATGGTGAGCACGGCCATGCCCACATACTGCAATTTGACTCCCCGATAGATGAGCCAGCCGAACAGAGAGGACGCAAAGTCGAGCGCACCGCCGGCAAAACCTTCGGGAATGTGCGCCGCCTGGTCGCCGGTGGCCTCATAGACGCTGTTGGCCGCCAAGGTGAAGTCGGGCGACATATCTGTAACGAAGTACAGGCCGACCACCAGAGCCAGCAAACCGACAATCAAGGTCTTCACAACGTTGCCTTTCGTGAACGGAAGGATGATGGGGAAGAGGTAGAACATACCGGCCAGCGAAGCCAGGGGCAGGAACTGGTTGCCGGGCAGGAACACTGCGATGGCCAGAATGACGGGTATCAAGATGACGGAGGCCACCAGCGTGGTGGGATGGCCTATCACCAGGGCCGGACTCATGCCGATATGCACCCGCTTGCCGTTGAACTTGGTCTTCACGAGTTCCTGTGTCTTCTCGGAAATGGGCTTCAGTCCGTCGATGAACAGCGACGTTATGCGCGGTATCAGTTCCATCACGGCTCCCATGGTCACGCCGAGGAACAGTATCTTCTTTATATCCAACTGCGCAGCCCAACCGATAAGCGCGCCGACGATGACTCCGAGCACCAGCGGCTCGCCGAGTACGCCGAACTTGCGCTTCAGTCCCTCCGCGTCAATGTCCAGTTTGGAGAAGCCGGGTATCATGTCGAGCAGCTTGTTGAGCACGATGGCTATCGGCATGAAGCTCTGGCAGAACGGCTGGGGGATGGATATGCCGTCAAGGTCGTAGTATTTCTGGAACCGCTCAGCGGTCAGGTCGGCGCAGACGAGCGTTATGATGTAGCAGACAATGGCGGCGAAGTAGCCCCAAAGCAGACTTTCATCCATCACGAAGTAGGCCACGGCACCGATAAAGGCGAAGTGCCAGTAGTTCCACAGGTCGATGTTGACCGTGCGCGTGGTCTTGGTGACGAGCATGAGGAAGTTCACGCCAAGGCAAATAGGTATTATCAGTGCGCCGACAGCCGTATTGTAGGCCACGGCAGCGGCAGCCGGCCAGCCCATGTCAAACACATTCAGCTGCAAATGGTACAGGTCGGAAATGCCTTTCAGCGGTTCGTTGAAATTGGTGGTCAACAAAGCGGTGACAACGCCAAGCCCCACGAAACCCACGCCGACGAACAGCCCCGATTTCAGTGCCTTTCCGAACTTCATACCTATGCACAAACCGATAACGGTAAAGATGATTGGCATCATCACACTGGCACCCAGACTGATGATATAGCCGAATACTTGCTCCATAACTAATGTATTGTTTCTTTTTCTTATTTTAGGTTGGATGCAAAGTTAACTCATTTTTCTCTGTCCGCCAACTATTTGCGCCACTTTAACGGGGCTGCTTCCAGCACAGGCAGGAGGGGTTGGGGCGACAATCCGAACAGTCCTGACAACAATCCTGACTGCCCGGTACAACGACACGGCAGACAAAAGCGACAACCCTGACCGTCAGGCACAGCAATCCGAACTGTTCGGCATAACAGCATGGAGGGTTCGGGATGATAACCATAATCGCCCGGTACATCAATCCTGCGGTTTTTATGCGGCAGACACCGCACCCGTAGTCACAACCCTACGGGTTACGATACAAAAACAGGCCGTTTACGACCCGTAAACATGGCATTTACGGTACGCAAACGGTATACTCGCGTAAGAAACTGGCAGTCAAAAGGTTATAACCGCAAGGGTGTAGCGAGGGCACTGCACCTACTATAGTGTGCATAAGGGCATTTTAGTAGGCGAAGCGCCCTCGCTTTGCCCCCTATTCAGGACAATCCTTGACACAACACAAGGCAATCTTTTACACAACGCCTTACCGTTTGGCTATCGTAACTCTTGGGCTTGGTACAAGAAAAACTGTCTTCCGTCAAATCATGGATGACACACTTGCAGCAAGAAGAAACACATAGGAAGGACGGTGTTGGGCATAGCCTCGAAGAGGCTGCACCTCAGTAACCCCATGTGCAGCGAAGCGGAACGTGGGGATCGCAGCCATTGCGCTATGTGCCGGCTTCGAAGATGCCGCACGCTGGCGGAGAAGCCCGTATGCAGCGTCAGAGAAACCACGCACCATTATGTGCGGCATCTTCGAAGCCGATTTCCCACACGCCTTACCTCACCCCATGTTCCGCTAACGCTCCACAAGGGGCTACTGAAATGCGGCCTCTTCGAGGCCAAAAAGGCAACGACATTATCCGAACATTCAACTCTAAATTGGCAAAAGATTGCGGCGCAGCTACGCAACAAACGGGAGAACACAAAAAAGCCGCATACCGTTCGCAAAGGAACGGCACGCGGCCTGTTGTAACGATGCCCCTCAGGGCTGTTTGACTCCGTTTTACTTGAACGGCAGATAACGGTTTTCCTCTATGGTGAGGTCCTTTACCGGCTTGTTGGCGCTGAGTTTCTTGGCAAACCACTGCCCACCGAAGTCGGAAGGATAGCCTTCGTTCTCGGCCTTGTGGCGCGCCATGCGGTTCAAGTCGAAGAAGCGGCGGCCTTCAAAGGCCATTTCCATGGCGTATTCGTCGCAGAGAATGTCTTCAACCGCATTTTGTATGTCCGCAGTGCTCAACTCGGCCATTATATCGGCAGCCGTTCCGCTTTCCGTTTCCGGCACAGTCACTATGCCGGGGAACTTTTCGGCCAGCTCTTTCACCTTGTTGACAACAATGGTGTCCATCTGATACTTGGAGTATGTTCCCTCTATGCCCTTGTCGTCGCTACATCCGAAACCGTGGATGCCGGATTTCTTGGTGAAGACCAATTTGCCGCTTTCCGACAGGAACGGTATCTCGTTGGTAAGCAGTTGCTTCGTCTCCTCGGTGATATAGCCGTTGTCAACGTTTATCAGGTCTTCCGTCATGCCGTCCTTAAGGATTGCGAAAGCTGCATCGGGATAGCCGGCGCGGTTGAACGCTTCGGCAAGATTGAGCCAGATGCCGCTCAGACGGTACAGGTCGATATAGATATTGTTCTGCGTGTATGTACCGGTATAGAGCTTCAGGCGCATCATAGTAGAGTCGCCCTGCGACGCGCGCACCGTGTTCAGACGGTTCCAACGGCGCATATCTCCGGCCTTGAAGCAGAAGCGTTCGATGTCAAGCCC
Source organism: bacterium (assembly GCA_963636905.1). GTDB lineage: Bacteria > Bacteroidota > Bacteroidia > Bacteroidales > Bacteroidaceae > Prevotella. The sequence goes on along the minus strand of CAVHML010000013.1, from coordinate 16,957 downwards.
GTCGGACGGATACTTCACATAGTAGTAGTCGGAGCTGTCGGCGAGGGTGTTGTAGGTGCTCGAAGGCAGGAGCTGTATGCCGTCCTCGATATACTTGCCGGAGCCACTCGCATCGATGGAATAGTAGTCGTAGCCGAAGAGTTCGGGAAGATTGGAGGTCTTGCCCTTCTGCTGGCTCACTGCCATCGGTATGGCGGTGACTATCGCATCCCTGAAGCTGTTGTTCCATGACGTGGCGTTCCTTGCACCGCCGCCAAAGTTTGACGGTACGATGGACATGTCCAGATTGCTGTAGTCGAAAGAGGCACGATACTGCGTCAGGGCGCTCTGCGTCTGGTACAAATAGTTGTAGAACGACTTGGCAGCCTTGAGGTATGTTTCGCGCGAACCGCCCTTTTCGAGGTAAAGCTCGCCGAGTATCACATCGACAGGGATATAGCAAATCTTCGTGTTGACAGTGGTTCCGTTGCCCATACTGATGCTTCCATACGACGGAACGGTCTGGCCGGAGTATTTCTCAAGCGACGGTGCCAGCGCATCGGTGATTTCCGATATGCCATACATGGGGTAGCTGTTGTTGTCAACCTGGCTTATGTTGGCGAGCGGTTCGGTAAAGAAGGGAACCTTGCCGTACTGACGTGCCAACTGGAGATAGGCCCAGGCGCGGAACGCCATGACAGCGGCATACTCCTGCGTAGTCACGTTGATACTACCGTTCATCAGCGTGGTGTCACGGTGAGCCAGATAGTAGTTGCAGTTGTTTATGACCTTGTAGAAGACATAGGCGCTGTCATACCGGTTGGCGGTTGTGGCCGAGAAGTCGGCCAGTGCCTTCAGGTCGGTGTTGGCACTGGAAGTGGCAGTGACAAGGTCGCCGCGCATTTCGTTCTGCAACACATATATGTCGGCGGCCTGTTGCATGGCCTGCATGATGCCCCACGCATAGAACAAGGAGTCGGTCTTCTTGTTCATATCGGGATTGGCGATGTATCTGTCGCTATCTACATTGAGCATATCGCTGCACGAGGAAGCGAACAGAACCGTAACGCCGACAAAAAACAATATAATCTTTTTCATATACGTTGTGCTCCTTGGTTTTTATAGGTTAATCTTAACTCCGAAAGTGAACGCACGGCCTTGTGCCAGATTGCCACAGTCGATACCCTGATAGAGGCTGCTGGTGCCGATACTGAACTCCGGGTCGCTGCCAAGATACTTGGTGAGTGTGAACAGGTTTACCGCTTCAGCCCATACAGACAGACCTTGCAGCCAAGAGAAATTGACAGGCACACGGTAAGTGAGGCGCAGGGTCTTGAGACGCAGGTAGCTGCCGTCCTCAATCCAGCGGTCACTGAAGCGGTTGTTGCTCATCGGGTCGCCGTAGTTGAGGCGCGGTATATCAGTAACCTGACCCTCATAGCGCCAGTGGTTGGTCATTGCCACCTGCTGATTGTAGAAGTTGCTGCCGGAATTGAGCACCATGCGCTGGTAGTTGTACACGTCGTTGCCGAGGCTGTAGTTGAAATTCATGCTCAAAGTAAAGTCTTTCCAGTTTATATTGGCGAAGATATTACCATAGATGTCGGGGTTGGGGTCGCCGATAACGGTGCGGTCAGACTCGTCGATGCAGCCGTTGCCGTCAAGATCCACGAAGTGTACGTCGCCGGCCTTGAACTCGTGGCGCAGTCCGGCATCGTCTTTCATGTAGAGATAGGTAGTGCTCTCAGTCCCATCAGCCGCAACGACCTTGGCAGCTGCCTTGGCCTCCGCATCGGAGGAGAACACTCCTGCCGTCTTATAGCCGTAGAACAGAGCCACGGGGTTGCCCACAGACGTGAGGATATTGTCTGTTCCATAGATGGAAGAGGTGTAGTCGCCGTCGGGCAATGCCTTTACTTCGTTCTTGTAGTGGCCTACCGACGCTCCCACCTCAATGTTGAAGTCCTTGGAAACGACAGGCTTGGCGGACACAGCCACCTCGAAACCTGTGTTCTGGAGCTCGCCGCCGTTTGTCCAATAGGTGTTTATACCGGCGATGGGGTTCTCATAGTGCTGCAAAGTGAGCAGATTGCTCGTCTTGTGAATGTAGTAGTCGAACGAAACGCCCAACCTATTGTGCAGGAAGTTGCCCTCGAAGCCAATATTAAACTTCTTTGTTGTCTCCCACTGTATCTTGTCGTTTCCGATATTGGTGAGCTGCAAGCCGTTAGAGGTGTTGAGGTACTTCACAACAGTATAGATGGTGCGTGCGGCAGTATTGTTGATGTCGTCGTTTCCGCTGACATCGAAACCTGCGTTAAGGCGCAGATAGTCTATACCGATGTTCTTGGGGAACCAGTCCTCGTTGGTGGCAACCCAACCGATGTGCGCTCCGGGGAACAAAGCCCACTTCACGCCGAACATACTCAGCCCATCGCAGTTTTCACCGAAACGGCTGTTGGCCTCACCCAACAGCGAGAGCGTCACGAAGTAGCGGTTCTTGTAGTTGTAGTCAACATTGCCGTACCACTGCATCTGCTTCCACACGTCGTTGTCGCCGGTTATCTCGTTGAAGTTCGACGCATTGGCGGAAATCTGCGGGTTCTTGTCGCTTTGGCGCGAGCTGTACTGCGTTGACAGACGGTCGTTCTTGTAAGAGAAGTAGTTGTAACGGAAGCCCACATAGGCAGACAGCGAATGTGCACCGAACAGATGAGAATAGTCAAGATGGGTGTTGCTGACAATGTTGTTCTCGTTTACCGACATGGTGGCGAACTTGTTATAGACAGTACCCATGCCTGCCACCTTGAAACCAGGCACGCCTGTGCTCGGACGAGTGTAGCGTTGTGCTATTCTGTCGAGCGAATAGCTGAAGAGAGAGGACAGTGTCAGGTCGCGGTTTATCCTTGCGCGCGGCTCAATCAACGCCTGGAAATAGGTAGTCTCGGCGTAGTTCTTGTTTACTCCCTCTGCCGAGCTAAGTATGGATACAGGATTGGCCAGCGACAGGTTGGTTCCGATTCCATCAAACAGGTCGTCGTAGTCGCTCAAGAGGCTTGAGAAACCGCCGATGTAATGGTTGTACTGGCGCGGATTGACAAGCGGCGACTTTATCAGTGACAGGAACGTGGGCGAGGTGGGCGTGCCTGTGGTGAAGTCGGCAGGAACGCCGTCGTCGAACACGGAGTTTGTCGTGCGCGAGATGTTGAGGTTGAACTTGGTGTCAAGCCACTTCAAGATGTTGATGTCGGTGTTGAAACGAACGTTCATGCGATCGTAGTCGTTGCCCTTGGCAGTACTTTTTCCGTCAACATAGCCCACTGACAGGTTGTACATGCCCACGTTGTCACCTCCCTGCACGTTGATGCTGTAGTTCTGGGTAAGCCCTGTGCGGTAAGTCTCGTCCGTCCAGTCGGTGTTGTTGTGGTATGTGTGGTAATAATAGTAGGTGGGATCGTCGTTAAGGAACTTGAAGCTCTGCGTAGAACTCTTGAGATCCGATATGGTACCCATCAACTCCGTCACATAATTGCGGTATTGTGTGGCGTTCATCATTGAGGGAAGTCGGGGAATAAGGCTCAATCCGACAGAGATATTGGCATCGATGCGAGTGGCCATACTGTGCCCGCGCTTGGTGTCAATGAGGATTACACCGTTGCCGCCGCGCGCTCCGTAAAGGGCAGTACCGTTCTTGAGCACCGTCACCTTGTCGATGTCTGACGGCATGACGGCGTTCAGCATATTGTTAAACTGCCCGGAATGGAGCGATTCGCGTGCCAACTGCTGGTCCATCTCCACACCGTCGATGATTATCAGCGGCTGTGAGTTGGCGTTTATGGAGTTGATACCGCGTATGAACGAGTTGTTGCCGATGCCCGGAGCTGCGGAACGCTGTATGGATCGCACGTCGGCAGACAGCATTTCCTGTATCTCCTGATCTATCGTGGAGTTCTGCGGCGATGACGAAACGAAGCTGCGCTTTGCCGTTATCGACGTTTCTTCGCCATACATCGGACGGAACTTGTCGTTTATCATATAGACAAGCACCTGACGAGTGGTGTCGGCGGAGACTGCCACCTGCTGGGCTGAGTACTCCGGAGCATAGACATAGAGCGAAGTGGTGAACTTCGGCACTTTGATTTTGAAACTTCCGTCGTCTTCAGTCATGGCAGTATATCGGGCATTGCCCAACGCTTTCAGCTGCACACCGCCCAACGGCTTCTTGCCAGCCTCGTCGAAAACCTTGCCGGAGATGGTCATAAGCGGATATTTCTCCTTATGAACCACTTGCCGCTGGGGCTTTGCCGCCTGCTCGTCGTCGTCCAACAAGTCGTCCTGGGCCATGGCCGGCACAGACAAGCCTACGAAGGCCACACACAAGGCGTTTCTTAGAAACATCCTCTGTATATCTTTAATCTTGCTTTTCATCATCTTGGTTCTGTTCTGAAAGGTAGTTGTCATATTCTACTGGGCGCAGGAAGATACGGGAAATACGCAGGTTGTTGTCGTATTTGTCGTAGTCCTTTGTGGAAATGGTGCTTCGTGCGCTCTTCACATAAATGTACGGATAGCAGCTCAGGCCACAATAGGAAGCCGGGAACTCTATCTCTCCGACAAGAATCTGCTGAATCTTGTTGGAGTCAGTGGTCTCCACATTTTTGAATTCCTTCTTGGTCGAGTTGGATACGCTACCGTCTTTGCCGGCATACTTGACCGTCACGTTAAACTTGTAGAGTTTTTCGGTTGCTGTAGAGCCGAGTTTATAGCGTGCCGGTATGAATTCAATGTAGAGATTGTACTTTGTGGAACGTACATTCGGGATGTAGAAATATGCATCCGGCGCACGGCGGTCGCCATTGGCTGCGAAGTTAAGGTAAGACAGCGGCATATTCACTTCGCCATCGTCGGTAGTGAGCGTGGAATCAAGTCTCGTCGGATCAACCTCGTCCTCGGTCAGCGACACTGTAGAGACGACGGCCGCAGTGGTATTGGTGTATGGACGATAGGTACTGTTGTTGATTGGAACGGAAATGGTGGGGTTCCATATTTCCCAAGACTTGTATGCCAATGTGTCAACCGTGCGTACATAGCCGTTGCTCCTGACTGCGACGGGAGCACCGTGCATCGCTTCTTCTGCGATTTCGCGACCGTTGCTCATATAGTCGTTGAGAGTTGAGACGAGCGAGTCGGGTGTCCAGCCCGTCTCTTTACCCACAAGCCAATAGTTCTCGCGCCTGTTGTTGTTGAGAAGAAGAGGCGAAATGAGGATCATTTTGACAATGGAGTCCTGCAAATAGGCAGCCGTCATTGTAGAAGTCTCCACCTTCAGACTCGAAGCCGTTGGGTTTTCACCCTGAAAAGCGGACGATATTTCATAATAACTCATCGTTGCAGGATAGGCAAAGCATGGCTTTATCCTGTTGTAGGCCGAGAGGAAGGCCTCGTCTGTGGGCAGCAGCATGGTGTAGCTGCTGTCTTCACGAGCCAAATAGGCTCTGAAAGAACGGAAAATACTGTTGTCGCTGACCATCACAGAGTCGATATAGGTCTGCTTTCCGTCAACTATCGGACCTTCAATACTGTTCTTGGTGTCGAGATACTCTGACTTGTACTTGTTGAAGTAGTTCACTATGGAGTCAGACCCAGTAGTCTCGAAAACCGACTCGTAGATATTTGGATAGAAAACGGCCTCACCGTTGATGGTGTGCAGCGTTCCGTTGATACTGGGAGTGCCCTTGCCCTGCATGGCAATGCCGTCAAAGGTGCTGCTACCGTCTTCGTTTGTAGCCAGAACATACGACTTCTCGTTGAGAGTGTGGACACGTTCGTTGTGCACTTCGCCCGTCATGGCGTAGTTGTAGTTGGCTATATGGTTCTCAATGAACTTGTAGCGCACCGAATCGCTGTCCATCCGGTTAATGTACTTGTCATAGTCGAACGAGCCGTTGACGGGTGCCCACACTGTATAGGTGCGCGAAGCACTCAGCTCCTTGTCGAATCCGACCTTTGCAGCCACCTCTGCAAACTGGCTCAAATCCTCTCTGCTCAGGATATTCTCCCACAACGTGCGAGTGCTCTCGGCCGACACTTTGGTGTAGGCTGTGTTGTAGTCGTCAAAATCGGTGCATGATGCGGCGGACAAAGTGGCGGCCACCGCAACCATTCCGAATATATAATGATTTTTGCGCTTCATGTTATATATACATTATGTTAAAGAAACACATTATTAATACATGTCCTCCAGGTACTGGTTGTTGTTGTAAACGCTGACAGGGACAATCTCGATGAAGTCAAGCTGGTACTTGCCCTCGGTCACTTCGGGGAGCACGGTCTTGAGTCTTACCCAGTAGTCGCCCTGCGTGAACTTCCTCTTGACAAGGATGCGGCGCAACTGGTAGGCGGCATAGCGCGAGTTGAAGTCTTCATTGTGCTTTGTCACGGACAGCGGGCCGCGCATATAGCCGTGCAGTCTCATCTCCTTGTCAGACGAAAGTCCCTTATCGGCGTATGCTTCAGTGCCTATATCGTCGTCGGCCAATAGGCTGTAGCAGCCTATTGCTGTCAGACGCGAGTCGATATTGGCGTTGAGTGTCTTCGGTCCGTAGCTGCTCATACGCATATCCACAGGTATGTCCACGGCCTCCATCTTGGAGACATCATTGCTTGTGCCGAGGTAGTATTGGAGCATACTGCCCCTTGCCGTACCGAATGTGGTCACGTCAATGCGGAGTTCATACTCTCCGTCGGGCACCGGCGGCAGCTTTATGGCAAGGTCATAAGACCCCATGCCCTGGAAACTGTCACCCTTGTAAAGCAGGAACTGGTTGCCTGTACCATCCGCCTGAATGACATTCATGTCTATCTTGGTCAGGTTGCCGTTATAGACCTTCACATTGTCGAAGAAATTAACGGGGAAGCGCAGACGGCTGGCGCTCTCTCCGGCCAGGGCACTAAGCTCGTTGCCCGTCATGCCACGGAAGCCATTGTTCATCAACTCGGGCAATAGCGAAAGGGCATCGAAGCGCATACGCTCGTTGAGCACGCCTTGGGGCACCTGGCTGTTGTAGAGCAGGACATCGCGGATGGGATAGATGTAGCCGTTCAATGCCTGGGCTACAGAGTCGGTGACAATCTCCGCGCCACCATAGACAAGCTCGTGCATGTCGGACGAACCCATGGTTTCAAGACCGTCGGTAAGGGTGTTGTTTTTCTTGTAGCGGTTGATGTATATCTTGCCGTCGGCCTTTACCTTCCATATCTTGATCAGTGTCTTGGGCAACATGGTCTCATAATAGTCGTAGGTGTCGCCGTTGTAGCCGTACTTGTAGCAAGTGTTGAAGTCCAAAGCGAGCACATTCTTGGCCAAAGCCGACTTCAGAATGTGGTAGCGCACATACATGTTGAGCGTATTGTGCGGGCTTGTGTAGTCGGTACCCGTGCTTATCTCCACATTATTGTTGCGGTAATAGTCATACCATCCGGTAGTTGACGTTGCCGATGTGCCAGTGGCGGCGTCCTTGTACCACTCTTTTGCGTGCTCAATCAGGTCTTCAATGGTATTTATCCCGTTCTTTTGGAGCGTCTCATCGGTCTCTGCAAAGATGGTGAAGCCCAGTTTGCACTCCGTGGGGCGATAGTAACCGCTCGTTTTGGCCGGCATGTCGAGCGTGATGCTCTTCTTCTCGGCCTCCAGACTGTCGTTCAGGCCGGTCAGTTCCAACGCTTGCCTGAACAGATTGAACTTTGCGTACTTCTTAAGCTCGCTTGTCATCAGGCTGTTGGAGCGCGGTATCACATGGTCGATTACCTGTACAACACCGTTTTCCAGCTCGATGTCCTTGCCCTCGTTGGTGATTGATGCTCCTGCGTTGAGCGTTACCAGTCCATCGGAGTTTATTGAGGTCATGATAGTGCGCCCCAGAAGCGAAAGAATGGACTGCCCGGAGGTTCCGAGGTTGACGGTCATGTATTCTGTTCCGGCAAGATGGAACTTGGCAATATCCACACAAAGGCTGTCAGACAGTCCTTCGAGCGACTTCTCCGTCATGCCGTTGTGCTCGAACTTGAGGTTTTCAGTGTCGTCATACAGACTGTCGATATACTCCTGCACGGCCTTGTTGTTGGGAGCGAAGCAGGTGTAGGTGCCGAACGTGCCCAGCAAGCGGTCATACCCGGAGCGTTGCAGGATGTAGCTGAAGCTGCTGAACGCGGAATCGTTGGCCGCAAGAAAATCGGCAATGGTCTGGCCTGTGAAAGTGTACAGGTTGGAATCGTCAGGCTCGGCCGTACACGAAGACATCGTTATGCACGCCGGTATCATGAGTGCACCGGTTGCCTTGAACATTGATTTTAATATATTCTTACCCATAGTTTTAATGTCCTTGAATTTAGTTCCTTTCATATTTGTCAGCCGTTGCATACACCGGATTCTGGTGCAGTTCGGAGTTTACTTTCATGTCTGCATCTGGAACAGGGAAATAGAGATAAGGCTCGGTCTGCATCTTGGCGCAGATGGCAGCCCCGTTTTCCACATAACGGCGCTGGAGCAGTGTCATGAACTCGGAGCTGTTCGACACGAAACCCGTTGACGCACTACCGTAAATCTCATAGTATGTCTTGGTGTAGTCGGTCGGTGTCATGTGGCGGAAGTTGTATCTGAGCATATCATACCACCGTTTGCCCTCGAAGCACAGTTCGCGTCCGCGCTCGTCAAGCACGAGTGCTTCCATCTTGTCCTTTGTGTTGAATGAGGTCAAGGCGAGCCGGTTGGTTGCCGTAGTGTCGGTGAGAGAGCGCTTGTTTACTGCGTCCACGAGGTTGAACGCCGTCGTCAGCTTGCTGTCTTCGTCGGAGGCGGCGAGCTGAACCAGAGCCTCGGCCTTCATCAGCATGATGTCTGTAAGGCGGTAAACAATCCAGTTCTGCTTGTAGTCCCCTGCCGATGCGCGTTCCAAACCGGTATAGGAGTCTGGTTTTTTGGCGCGGGCAGTAATTGAAGCCATACCATTGTAAACCATCTTGCGCACCGGGAATGACGTACCGTCGTCTCCGTTGACTGAAGAATAGAGGTTTTCATAGTAGCGACGGTCCTTGTCCTGCACATAGGTGTAGGTTGACAGAGCGTTAGTCTTGTCGCCGACAATCTTGAACACATTGGTTGCCTGTAAGAAGCCGCCCGTCTTGGGGTTGCTGCCGCTATAGTCGAAATAATAGTTCCTCACACTTGTGGAGACATCGTTGTTGCCATCCATCTGCAACTCGAAGATACTCTCCTGCGAATTGCCCTCGATGAAGATTGAATAGAAGGCATTCTCACCGTCAATAAGCGGATATTCCGACTCCACCGTCTGGGTAGTCTGTCCGAATCTGCCCGTCCTGTTGCCCAAAGCCTTCTTGGAAGCGATTATTTCATCGCAATAGTCAACGCATTTCTGGTAGTCTTCCGCATTGTGCATGACCGATGCACGCCACAAATATATGTCGGCGAGGATGGCCCGGATGCCGTCGCGGTTGATGAGACCCACGCGTCGCCAGTCTTCATAACTGTCAGCTGACAGCGGAGACTGGATTGCTTCCTCAAGGTCTTTTATGCAGTTTTCGAGCACCGTTGCGGGAGCTGTCTGCGGAAGCTCGAACGTTTGCGAACTGTTGACGAAAGCCACGCTCGAATAAGGCACGTCGCGGAAAGTGCGTACAAGATAGAAATAGCACAGGGCACGGAGTGCCAGCATCTGCGACTTGTCGGTTTTGAAGGTCTCCTCGGTGTAGGCGGGGTCTATACTGACCGTTCCGGGAGCACGCTCAAGAACGATGTTGCACCTGTTGATGGTGTTATACAGGGCAGCCCACGTACAGTAGGGGTTGTCCTTCTCAAGGTTTCCGTAGCTTATCTTCTGCAAATTATTTCGTGTAGTATTGGATGACAGTCCGTTGTCGGTGTTGTAGTCAAGCTCATCCGAGCGGAAGCCGCCCCAAACGATAAGCCTCTCCATAACATCGCTGGAAACCATCTGCTTGTAAGCACCGTTCACCATGCCTTGCACCTGGCTCTTATCCTTCCAATAGTCCTCTCCGGTTGTCTTATCCACTGGAAGTATCGTCGTGTCGATGCAGGATGTCATCAGCACGCCAGACATTATGAGCATTATATATTTTTTCATATTATGATAGTTCTATAGATGTTACACGTTAGAATGCCACATTGAGACCCAGAGTGAACGACTTGGAGCGCGGAGTCTGCGCATTGTCGGATGCGAAGCTCCACCCCGACGCCGATTTCTCGGGGTCGCTTCCGCTATACTTGGTCCAGCAATACAGGTTGTTGGCCGAGACATAAACCTTAAGCGTTCTGAGACCCATGCTCTTTGCCCACTTCTTGGGCATGTCGTATGTCAGTTGCAGATACTGGAAGCGCACAAAGTCGGCATTTTCCACATAGCGGTCGGAGCCAAGCCAGTTGAAAGACGATGTAGAACCGTACATTGCTCTCGGAATGGGCGTGTTGTCGCCGTCCTTACGCCAACGGTAGTTGACCGAAGCCGTCTGGTTGTTGGTCGTACTCATGTTCTCCAGGTTCATGCGGGCATAGTTCACGACCTTTGTACCGAAGCGGTAGTTGAAGCTGGTGCGGAGCGTGAATCTGTCATAGCGTAACGTAATACCGAAACCTCCGTTGACCTTTGGCAGTGAGTTGCCGAGATACACCACATCGAGCTGGTTTATCTGGCCGTCATGGTTGACATCTTCATAGATGGCATCACCGCCCTTGAACTCGTAGTTGCGTCCCGAGTAGTCGAAAATCATGTGCTGCGGTGTACCGTCGGCCTTCATAACGACCTTACCATTGGCATCACGCACAATCGGGGCGGTCTTTCCGCTGGCGAGGAACTCGTTGTTAATCCAGTTTTCAAAGTTGAAATTGGGATCTTGTGCCGTAGCTGTCTTCTGGTAGTTGGTCAGATAGTCATAGGAATACTGATAGACACCCTTGTAACGGTAGCCGTAGATGGAGCCGAGCGGGTTGCCCACCTGTACGCGGTTGAGGTATTGCCCGTTGGAGTTCGACCAGCTGCTGTTGGCATTGGCAAGCACGTTGTCGGCCATCTCGGCAATCTCGTTGTAGTTTTGCGAGATGTTGAAGTTGGCGTTCATCGAGAACTTACCTTTCTTTATTATATTGTTCAGGCTTACATTAAGCTCCCATCCCTCGTTGGTCATCTCTCCGACATTGGCATAGGATATACTTGAGAAGCCAGTCGAGGAAGGTATGCCCACGCTCTTCATAAGAAGGTCGGAAGTACGCTTGTAGTAATATTCAAACTCCGCCTCGATTTTGTCGTTGAACAGGCCGAGGTTGAAACCGATATTGTAGCTGTTGGTCAGCTCCCACTTCAAGTCGTCGAGCTTCATCGTACCGATGTAGTTGGTGGGGAGGCCGGAACCTGTACCGTAGTTCGTGCCTGTGGAATACATCTCGTAGAACAATGACTCGCTGCTCGGCGCATTTCCCGTGATACCCCAGCTGGGACGCACAGCCAACATGGACAGTACCTTGCGCGACCACTTCATCCACGGCTCGTCAATGATGTTCCAACGGGCGGAAATACCGGGGAAGTAAGCCCACTTGTGCTTGGGTCCGAACTTGGAATTACCGTCGGCACGCAGCGAAAGGCTTGCAGAATAGCGGCTCTTGTAGGACACATGGCCAACGTAACTCCAGCTCTGCGAACGGCTCTCGCCTATGGAACTGGAAGTGTTGCTGTCGTCCATGTCGGCGTCAACGGTAGGTATTTCGATTCCCGTAGGTACGCGGCGTGCCGTTTCATACTGCTTGTTGCTCTTGGAAGTGTATATTTCATAACGGAAGCGCATGGTGGCTGTCCAGTCTTCGTTCTTGAAATGCGGTGTGAAAGTCAGGTCGTTCTTGAACGTAAAGCCCAAGCTGTTGCTCTCAAGGTTATAGGCTCTGTTGTATGTGCCCGATGTCCATGCAGCCCTAATGCCCTCGGCAGGAGAATAGGAAGGCGAGCTGTTGGCATAAATGTCGAAATACACGTCGCCTTTGTAGGTGAGTCGGCTCTTGCCCTCGCCCGTTCCCAGCAACTCATATTGCAGGATGAAGTCCGGGGTCACGCGATATACGTTCTCCTTGCTCCACGCTAAGTTGGCCACAGCCACCGGGTTGCCCAGACTATATACGCTGGCCAATTCAGACGACGAGGGGTTTGACACGCCTGAAGTGGGGTTCATGATGAAGTATTCGTTCGTGTCGTTGCCGTTGGCATCCTGACGGTATATGCTCATGTTGGGCGCCAGCTTCTGTGCGGCGGACAGCAGGTCGCTGTAACTCTTGTTGTTGTTGGTGTAAGTGAAACCGAAGTTGGTCGAGAAGCGTATGCGGTCACTCACGTCATAGTCGAGAGCCAGACGCGTAGTGAAGCGGTTGAGGCTCTGCTTGATGATGGTACCGGTCTGGTGCAGGTAGCCTGCCGATATGCGGAAGCGCGCCTTGGAGCCACCACCGCTAAGGTTTACGCTGTAGTCGTGGCTCTGTCCGAACTGTGTAACGGCATCCACCCAGTCGGTGTTGTTGTTCCAGTTTTCATAGTCGGCCCATCCCTTGACGTAGTTTATCTCGTTGATGTTAGTAGTGGCGTCTGAAGCCTGCTTCGGGTTGTACAGTTCCTCCTTGAGAAGCATGGTGTAGTCGTCACCGTTGAGCAGGTTGTAGCCCTTGGGCTGCCAGCTTCCGGAGAATTTGTAAGCGAACGACACCTGAGTCTTGCCGCGTGCACCGCGCTTGGTCTTGATTTCAATCACACCGTTTGCACCGCGCGAACCCCAGATAGCCGTTGAGGCGGCATCCTTGAGCACGGTTATGCTGGCGATGTCCTCCACATTGACCGACAGAAGTGAAGCATAGTCTTCGTCGGTGGCGTTCTCTGCATCGAAATCGGGTGCATCGAATATCTGGTCGTCCACAACTATCAATGGGTTCTTGTTACCATTGATAGAGGTAACGCCGCGCAGACGCATCTGGGTGCCCGATCCAAGGTTACCGGAGCCGGCCACAATGTCAAGACCGGCAATCTTTCCCTGCAACGCCTCGTCGGCACTGGTGAACGAAAGACCCTCCACCTCGCTCATGTCCATGGTCTGCTGTGCCACAGACACCTCGCGCTTGGGTATGGAGAGACCGCCGGAGTTGACGCGGCGGCGTGATGTTACCGTCACCTCCTTGACTGTTGTCTGCGAGGACATGGGTATATTGAACTTGGTTCGCTCGCCTATGGGCAACGTCACGGTCTTGTAGCCCACGTAAGAGAAGCGCAGCTTGTTCTTGTTGTTCTTGATGGCCATCGAGAAGTTACCGTTGATGTCGGTCACGGCCGCCGTCACGATACGGTTGTTGACATCCACCTCGACCACATTCGCCATCATCACGGGTCCGAAGTTGTCCGTTACCGTTCCCGATATGCGCTGCCCCTGTGCCATTGCTACGGCTTGCACCATAAGCAACAAGCCGGCTAAAAGCATTAATCTTATTCTTGGCATAGTCTTCTTAGTTTCTTTGTTAATAGATTAGTTTCGATTATAGTTGTGGAACTTGGCGGATGCCACCTTAGAGCCTACTGCGAAGCTCCTGTCCGTATTATAATACAGGGGCTGGTCTATCTCATGCACCACGGCAAACGACGAGGTTTTCATGTAGGAGGCCGAGCTGCTGTTCTTGTCAAACTCGAAATCGCGTGCCATCCTGTTGACTGCCTTCGTGCTGTTGGCGTCGATAGTGTGCGCAAGACCCGATGCGTCGGTCACAGTCAGCTTGTTGTCGCCTCCTGAAACGGAAAGCGAGAGGTTACGGCTGTTGGAGTCAAGCAGGAAAGAAGTGTAGTTTCCGCCCTCCACAGTGTTGTCTGCATAGACCGAAGAGTTCTGGAAATGATAGAACACAAAGTCCTTTATCTTCTCTATCATGGCGAGAGCCGACACCTTTGCGTTGGCCTCAGCCTTGTCACCGTGGTCAGCGTTGTCCTCCCACAGTTTGTTTATCGTTTCCCAACGGGGCAGTCCCTTGGAGTAAGCCTCCTCCATGGCATTGTTGTTGGGCGCATATACGGTGTAGTTGTACGAGTTGAACATCTTTACATTGAAGTCCAGACAGCGGTGTTGCTTGCTTTCTTCAGTTTCATACTCGCCGGGCTGGTAGAAAACCTTGTACTGGTCAATCTTCCGCAAGCCCGTTTCCTCGTCGGGCACCGAGGAGATGCCGCACCAATTCAGCAGCTCTTCGTTGAAGCCCTCGCACAGTTCAAAGAACTCGGAGAAGTCCTGATTGTCCTTCAGTGTCTTGTAAACGCTGTTGAACGGGCCTTGTATCAACCTGTCTATAATATAGGTATGGCCGTTCTCCATATTGTATGTCTTTGCAATGGAAGCCGCTGCGACTCCGTTGTCAACCTGTGAGCCGCCCTTGATGACTGCTCCTTCCATATCGCTGGCCTGGCTTCCGCCTTCCACCTTTATCTCTCCGCCGTGCTTGGTCTTGTAGTAGTTCTGCGAACCGAGCGTTTCGCCGTCAGACAACACCACGGTATGGTAGTTCATTATGTCCTGCAGCATGGCCCTGACGGCTGTCATGTCGTCACTAAGTTTATACACGCCGAGCGAGTCGGTTACGCTGTTGGTAGCCGTGTCATAACGCCAGCGCGACGCGCCGAAATAGGGATTGGAGTTTGTTGTATAGAAATGTACACATTCGGGCTGGTCGCTGCCGAGCGTTGCCGGGTTGACATAGAACTTGTCGAATGCGTCATCGTTAGGCATGAACAGGGCATAGTTGGCGCTCATTGCCAGAAGGTAGGCATAGAAGTCCATGTCCAGAGAGTATGTGTTGCTGGTCTGGTCGGAGTTCACTGACTTGTTGTTGATTATCCAGGAAATCACGTCAAGGTCGTTGCTGAAGAGCGTAGGTGCAGACACTGCAACATATTTCTTCGGCCCCACCACCTTGTTCATCACATATACCACACCGTTGTTGGCCACGTGAATGTCGTAAGCGCCGTTGGATTTCTTGTTGATATAGCCGATTTCCATGTCCATGTGGTCGGCTGCGTCGTCAATCATTGAGGGGAATTTGCTCGGCACATTATCGACAAACGAGGTCTTCATCAGGTTGTTCAGCAGTGCGGCCACGGTACTTGTGGGTATAGAGTCCACATTATATATAACGTTCTCCTCCGTATTCGGCAGATACTTGTAGAAGTCCATGATAGGAGCGCCCTCACCGCTGACAAAATACTTCTTCATTGCCTCGTCGTTAGGCACGAACATGGCAGCCAGATCATTGAGGTATGTCTCCATTCCGTCGTTGGAATTGCTTGCCTTATAGTAGGCGTTCCATCCCGGATCAAGGGTTAGCAGGTTGGCAGAGCTGACCACTTTGCCGTCGCCGTCCAAGTTAAACGTCTTGTAGTCCTGCGAATAGCTGCTCAGATAGCGTATCTCGAAGATCGAATCGGGGTTTGACACGCCCGACATATCCTTCACCAACGACTGCTCGCGGTACCAGTCGTGGTAGTTGTTTGTCACCGTTGCGTTGTAGCGCGGCACTGCAAAACGGTCGAGAAGATGGCTGAAGATGCTGCAGTCAGGCATTCCCTTGAGCATCTGTGCCATGTTGCCCGGAGGCGTAACCACCGAATCCACCTGGTGTATGTAGCCGTTGAGGCACGTCACGTCGGGACATATTATCTTGTTGCCGTAGATATATGCGTCGCCGTCTTCGTAGCTGCCGCCGGTAAGCAGCGAGAAGTCGTTGTCAGAGCCTGTGGTCGTGATGTTGTTGGTCAGCATATAGTCGCGCGTGAAGTGGACTATCATCGGCCTCGTGGCGTCAGACACCACCGAAATGCCGCCCTGACTGTCGAAACGCGTGAAGTTGGAGTTGTTCCTGAACGTTTCGGCGTATGGCATATAATAATGTGTAACGGTGTCTATGGCGGTTATGGCCGACTGGTGCTTCACCGCGCGCCCTTTATACACCGAGCTGGTACCGCTGGCGTTCGACAACATGTCAACCAACAGTGCGTTGTCGAGCATCGAGGAGTAGAGCAGCAGCTTCTTCTGGGCTTCCGACAGGTCGGAATACTGGCGCACGCCTTTCCAAGTCTCGTTTTCAAAGAACTTGGCGAACGCCTCGTCGTTGGCAGGGAACACCGTTTTGCTACCTGTCCGCTTCATCGTTTCGGCATATCCGAGGTCGTCTATCAGCCTTAGATACGTCTTGAAAGAACCCTGCAGCCCGGCTCCGGACGGATTTTCCAGCTCGTTATAGATGCTTGAGCCAAGCCATGACGGCTTGGAGTCTTCATCCACAAGCTCGTTCTTGTCCACACATGACGACAACAGCAGTCCTGTGCAGGCCACAGAAAGACATAAGATGAGTTTCTTCATAAGTCCCGTTTGTATTAATTTTCTTAGTTATTGCACAAAAAGTGGATAGTAGTATATTACTTCTATAAGCAGTTTGGCTACAAAGATAGTGGTTTTCCTCAAAACAAACAACGCTGCCATGCTTTTTTGCGCCATTTTGCATTGAAAATTTTGCGTTTTATTAAAACAACTTTACAAAAAAGCAATAACAAAGGTGTAATAAGTAGGTGTTCATAAATTATTTGATATGGATATGTGCTTTATTTTTGGCCGTAGGTTCGGGTTGAAGAGGAAGTATAGCGGGCTACACGACCGATGAAAGCCGGGCATACAGCCAAAAAGAAAGTGCAGAGACATATCAAAGTGCAATAGACACCTGCCTAATTATATATATACGGATAATTTTGAACACCTACTTATAGTGTTGCTAAGCGGCTCTCGCGCTTAAAACGGCTTGGTTCTTTCAAAAAACATTATCTTACGGCAGTCTGACGTGAAAAAGAAGAACGGCTTGCGCTAAATGAAGTATGAGGAACCAACGGTC
>CAVHML010000012.1:0-23279 GCA_963636905.1 bacterium | reverse complement strand
ATACGACAAAGTTCTAATAACATCAGGATAAGACCTAACAATGATAGAGGCGGAGAGGCTGTTGAGCCTCTCCGCCTTTTGCTTTGCCTCACCAAACAGCATATTCCTGCTGCAAAACGCCTCTCTCCGGCGGAAGCGGCGCCTATATAATAATGTATAAGGCACGGGGCGGAGTCGCTAAAACGGTTTCTAAACGTTTCTTAATCTTCGGCAAACGGCTGAAACCATGCGCCTTTTGTCGGCACAATAGGCAGGAAAGACAAGAAAAGTCGGATAGGCGTGCTTCGGACGTTAAACTTTTGGGTGCGGAAACAGTCATAAAGGCATACGAAAACCAACCGCATAGAACAACAAAATGAAGAGACTTCTCCTGCTGATTGCCGTCTTCACGGCAATTATCCCCTCAATGGCGCAGCGAAACATCACTGGCAAGGTGGTGGAAAAGGAAACAAGCGAGGCACTGCCCATGACCACCGTGAAGCTGATGAAAACCGACAGCACCCTGGTAAAGGGCGTGGTGACATCGGAAACCGGCGACTTCAAGCTGGCAGCACCGGCCGACGGCAAGTATATAGTGAAGATTACCTGCGTGGGCTTCAAGAGTTTCACCCGCAATATCACCGTGGCGGAGGGCAAAGACATAGCCCTCGGCACCGTAAGTATGTCGCCCGACGCCATTATGCTCAAGGGTGCCACCGTCGTATCGAACATGGCAAAGGTGACGCTCAAGGAAGATACATTTATATATAACGCCGCTGCCTACCGCACACCGGAGGGTTCGGTGGTGGAAGAGCTGGTGAAGAAAATACCCGGAGCCGAGGTCAGTGACGACGGAACGATAAAGATAAACGGCAAAACCGTGAAGAAGGTGCTCGTGGACGGCAAGGAATTTATGACAGGAGACACCAAGACGGCCATGAAAAACCTGCCCACGTCAATCGTGGAGAAGGTGAAGGCGTATGACGAGAAGAGCGATTTGGCGCGTGTGTCGGGCATTGACGACGGTGAAGAGCAGACTGTGCTCGACTTCGGGCTGAAGAAAGGCATGAACAAGGGCATGTTCTCAAACACCGACCTCGGCATAGGCACTCAAGACCGCTATGCCGCGCGCGTCATGGCAGCACGTTTCAACAGCAATCTCCGTCTCATGGGCTTCGGCAATGCCAACAACGTGAACGACATGGGCTTCCCCGGCGGTGGCGGAAGCGGACGTTTCGGCGGCGGACGGTCGGGACTTAGCGCAAGCAAGATGGTGGGTTTCAACATGAATTACGAGAAGAAAGGGGTGCTGAAACTCGACGGCAGCGTGCGCTGGAACCACAATGACGGTGACGCATACAGCAAGACTTCATCGGAAAACTTCGTGAGTACAACCGGTTCATTCTCCAATAGCATACGTCAGAACTACTCCCGGAGCAACTCGTGGAACGCACAAATGCGACTCGAATGGACTCCCGACACCATGACAAACATCATGTTGCGGCCGGAGTTCAGCTACTCCACCAGTGACGGAGTAAGTACGAGCGAGTCTGGAACATACAACGACGACCCGTACCTATATGTTTCAAATCCTCTGAATGCCGACGACATGGCTACGCTTGCCGCAGATTCGCTCATGGTGAACCACAGACGCAACCGCTCAATCACCTACAGCGACTCGAAAAAGGTGGGCAGCTCGCTGCAAATCAACCGCAAGCTCAACTCTATGGGGCGCAATATCACCCTGCGGCTGAACGCCAACTACAACGAAAGCAACAGCAAGAGCCTGCAAACCAATAACGTTCACCTGTACCAGACAAAGAACTATCTGGGCAACGACTCCACTTACCAGACCAACCGCTACAACCTTACGCCACAAAAGAACATGAACTATAGCGCAAGGCTGACCTATAGCGAGCCGATAATGAAAGCTACGTTCCTGCAATTCAGCTACCAGTTCCAGTACAAATACACCAAGAGCGACCGCTCCACCTACGACTTCAGCAAGCTGGACAACCCGTATCTGTTTGACGGACTGGGCGTGGACTATCGTGGATGGGACGACTACCTCTCGCGGCTCGACAACCCCTACACCTCATACCGCGACGACAGCCTGAGCCGCTACTCGGAGTACAAAAACTACATACATGACATACAGCTCATGCTGCGCGTGATACGCAAGGCATACAACCTGAACGTGGGCGTGACGGTAATGCCGCAGCAAACCAAGTTCATCCAGAACTACCGTGGGCGCAACGTTGACACCACACGCACCGTGACCAACGTCACTCCTACAGCCGACTTCCGCTGGAAAATATCCAAGGTGAGCCAGCTCAGGTTCAACTATCGCGGCACCACATCGCAGCCTTCGATGACCGACCTGCTCGACATTACCGACAACAGCGACCCTCTGAACATATCCAAGGGTAATCCCGGACTGAAGCCGTCGTTCACCAACAACATGTATCTCTTCTACAACAACTACTTCGAGCGGCGCAAGGCTTCCATTATGTTCAACCTCGGCTACACCACAACGAGCAACAGCATATCGCAAAAGGTAACATACGACCCCGTAACCGGCGGCCGCACCACACAGCCGGAGAACATTAACGGCAACTGGAACACCAATGCGGCATTCATGTACAACACATCTATCGACACTGCCGGCTACTTTAACGTCAACACATTCACCGATGTGCGCTACGCAAACAACGTGGGCTACATCAGTCTCGACCGCAATTCAAACTCGCAGAAGAACATCACGAAGGAACTGAACCTGTCGGAACGCCTCTCGGCAAGCTACCGTAACGACTGGATGGAGTTCGAGTTGACAGGCTCGGTGCGCTACAACCATGCGCGCAACGAGCTGCAGACCAACTCCAACCTCGACACCTGGCAGTTCTCCTACGGCTTCAACACCAACGTTACCCTGCCTTGGGGCACGCGCATAGCCACCGACCTCAACATGAACAGCCGCCGCGGCTACAACGATGCATCGCTCAACACCAACGAACTATTGTGGAACGCACAGATAAGCCAGAGTTTTCTCACCGGCAAACCGCTCACCGTCAGCCTGCAGTTCTACGACCTGCTCCACCAGCAGAGCAACTTCAGCCGCACCATCAACGCCATGCAGCGCAGCGACGTGGAGTATAACGCCATAACAAACTACGCCATGCTGCACGTTATCTACCGCATGAACCTCTTCGGGTCAAAGGAAGCGCGCAGAGAGATGCGCCAAGGTGGTCCCGGACCCGACGGTGACGGCCCGCGAGGCGACCGTGGCGACCGCCAGCGTGGCAGCCGTCCTCCAAGAGGCGGCGGATTCGGAGGCCCCGGCGGCGGATTCTAAGCCACAGCCACCCTGACTACGCAGCCAAACCCGTACTGCCCATATATGGAACAGCACTTGGCATAGCCCCGAAGAGGCTGTACCAAGGGCTATTCAAAGTGTCGGCTTTAGCGTGAGGCGTCAAAAAAAGCCTTGAACCAACGGAATAATTCCTCAAAACAACACCTGAATCTATGGAATAATTCCTCAAAGCAACATCTAAATCGACGGAATAATTCCTGTTTTCACAAGGCAGAATGAAAGAAAAAGTCCTAACGGCTTGCATAATCAAATGAAATTCAGCATATTTGCATACACATTAGAAATAACGCTTATGTTGGAACGCAAATTTGAACAACAGCTGGAGGAATTTCTTCTTCATGAACCTAATAAAATTCTGCTTGTCAATGGGGCAAGACAGATAGGCAAATCGTACATCATAAGGTATGTAGGCAAGAAACTCTTCAGAAACTTCATTGACATAAACCTGAAGGCCGACCAAGAGGGCGATGCTATTTTTTCAACAGTAAGGACGAAGGACGATTTCTATTTGCAGTTGGGAGCCATCGCTGGTACTCACCTTGGGACAAAGGAAGACACTCTGGTTTTCCTTGACGAGATACAGAGTTATCCTCATCTGATGACCATGCTTAAGTTTCTCAACGAGGATGGGAAATACAGATACATCGCCAGCGGTTCTCAGTTGGGGGTGGCACTGTCGCAAACCCCTTCCGTTCCTATCGGAAGCATAGCGATACAGCAGATGTACCCTTTGGATTTTGAGGAATTCCTTTGGGCTATGGGCTGTGGCAAGGAAACAATAGAAGGTATGCGGAATAAGTTCTTGGCAAAAGAACCGCTGAACGATTCCCTGCACAACTATATGCTGCAGCAGTTTAAGATATATCTGTTGGTTGGCGGCATGCCAGATGCCATCAATAAGTTCAAGGAAAATCGCAATATGGCGCAAGTACGCAATATACAGCGCGATATTCACGCTCTATACAAAATTGACGCATCACAATATGACGAGGCGAAGAAGCTGACGATACGGAAAATCTATGATATGATTCCATCAAACATGGAGAACAAGAAGAAACGTATCATTGTGAAGAACATTGAGGGGCTGAAGGCGCACAAGCAGTTTAGCGATTATGCCGAGGAGTTTGAGTACCTCACTAATTCGGGTGTTGCTCTATCTGTCCAGGCCATAAGCAACCCGACCTTTCCGCTGATAGAATCGGAGAGCAAAAATCTTCTGAAGTTGTATTTAAACGATGTCGGCTTGTTGACAAATATTCTCTACGGAACTAATATCAATGCCATACTTAGAGACGAACAAAGTGTGAACTTGGGGGCGGTGTATGAATCTGTCGTCGCTCAGGAACTTCATGCACATGGTTTTACTCTTCACTATTATGACAACAAGCAGAAAGGGGAAGTGGATTATCTGATAGACGACTTTCAGCATCTGACAGTTCTGCCCTTAGAAATCAAGTCTGGCAAGGACTATTCTGTGCATAGTGCCTTGGATAAGTTTTTGGCCACTCCTGAATATCACATCCACGAAGCTGTCGTGCTCAGTAACGAGCAGATGGTGTTCAAGGATAAGGGCATTGTCTATCTACCTGTCTATTACTGCATGTTTTTCCAAAAAGACAAGACGGAAGATGCGGACAGCCTCGTGATTCCTAACATAGAGGTGCCTGTGGAATAGAAAGACTATCCCCCAAGGTCAAAATGGCCAGATGATTTGAGTGCTTCTTTGTAATGAGAATATGCCTTCACGTAGTTAAATAACCCAAAATGACATACCGTTAATCGGCTAAGCGAAGCAAAAATAGTATATTTGCAGATATCAATAATAACGAACTACAACAATAACCATGAAACTAAAAAGAATCATTGCCCCGTTGCTGTGCGCCGCTTTGTTCGCAGGCAACGCCGAGGCTGCAACAGCCAGCACGTCGAAACCCAAGAAGCAGGACGTGCTCAACGCCATGAGACTGGCCAACGACCATTACATGAACAAATGGACTGACCCCGGAGTGTCCATCCCCTACCCCTCGCGCAACAAGAGTTACGAGTCAAACCTGTGGACCCGCGGCTGCTATTACGTGGGTCTGACGGAGCTGTGGAAGGTGGATCCGCAGAAGAAATACATCGACTACATGGTGGATTGGGGCGAGAAGCACGACTGGAAGCTGCGCGGTACGAAGAACGGAGTGCTGCCCCGCAATGCCGACAACCTGTGTGCAGGACAGACATACATATTCCTTTACCAAAACAACCCGTCGCATCCCGACCGCTACATCAAGGCCATACGCAGTGCCATCGACACGATGATGGCCTCGGACATAATCGACGACTGGAGCTGGATTGACGCTGTGAACATGGCAATGCCCATCTTCATACAGATGGGCAACCTGACCGGCGACAGGAAATACTACGAACGCGCGCACGAGATGTACACCTACACCAAGACAAAGCACGGTGACAACGGCCTGTTCAACCCGAAAGACGGACTGTGGTGGCGCGATGCCGACTTCGACCCGCCATACAAGGAGCCTAACGGCGAGGACTGCTACTGGGCGCGCGGCAACGGGTGGATAGTAATGGCCATGTGCCGTGCGCTGGAGCTGCTTCCCAAGGACGCAGACCACCGCCAGGAGTATGCCGACATGCTCGTCACGATGTGCAAGGCTCTGAAAAAGGTGCAGCGGGAGGACGGTCTGTGGAACGTAAGTCTGCACGACCCGACCAACTACGGCGGCAAGGAGCTGACCGGCACGGCCATGTTCACCTACGGAATGGCCTACGGAGTGAACCACGGGCTGCTCGATGCGAAGGAATACAAGCCCGTTATCTACAAGGCATGGAACGCTATGGTGAAGGATTGCCTGCACAAAGACGGCTTCCTCGGCTACGTTCAGGGTACGGGAAAGGAGCCTAAGGAGGCGCAACCCGTGACCTACGACCGCGAACCCGACTTCGACGACTACGGACTCGGTGCGTTTCTCATGGCAGGAACGGAAATCTACCGCATGAAATAAGCCCATACAATAACCCAAACGGACAGGAACGAGAGCAAGACCAAGTAAGGCTCTCCGTTCCTGTCCGCACTTTTACTGCAAGACAATGACTTTAGGAAGACTTACTGCAACCGTTTTCATGCTGTGTCTCGCCGCCTTGCCCGCATTGGCACAGCAGTCTGACCCGCTTAAAGGCAAGACTATCGGAGTGATAGGCGACAGTTACGTGCGCAACCACAAGGAACCTTTCGAGAACACATGGCACTATAAGTTCGCCCAAAAGCACGGTATGAAGTACCTGAACTACGGTCGCAACGGCAACTGCCTGACACTTGACCTCAAGCAATGGGGCATCGGTGTCTATCACCGCTACAAGGACATGAGCGATTCGCTCGACTACATAGTGGTAATCGGCGGCCACAACGATGCGGCACGCATAGACAGCATCGGCATACCGGCCTTTAAGGAGCGCTTGGGCGAGCTTTGCCGTGGCATGATCGACCGCTGGCCGGAAGCGAGGATATACTTTTTCACCCCGTGGTGCTGCGAGAATTTCGAGGGAAGCAGCCGTGAAAAGGTGGTCAACGCCATGCTTGAGGTGTGCGGAAGCTACGGCATACCCGTGTTCGACAGTGCCCGCCGCAGCGGCATCCATGCACAAAACGAGTCTTTCCGCCGCATCTATTTCCAGGGAGGCAACGGTAAGGACACGGCACACCTCAATTCGCGCGGCCACGACCGCTTCCTTCCTGTGGCCGAAGCGTTCATCCTGCAATACGTAAGGTAGGGACACGGGTAGGAACCCGACAGAACACGGGGAAAAGCCCGACAGAACACGGGCTGGAACAGAACTGAGACCGATGCCGGGGACGGCGGTTCTGTCTGCCCAAAGACACATACGATACTAAAGACCGAACCTGAGGCCGAGGCTAAGGTTCAGGTTCAGCGGCTTGTCGGCATAGATTGTTGACAGGCCGCTGCCGTTATTGAAGTGGTAACTTGCGCCCGGCTCGACGAAAAGTCCTGCGTTGGGCAGTACGAACCACTCCACTCCCGCCGCCGCATGAGCCGAGAATTGCAGTCTTTTCATGGTGATTTGCTCCGAAATGCTGCCCGTTGCCTTGTCCTGAGTCGCCGTTTTTGTGACTGCATCGCCGCTTATCATGCGCTCCACCATGCCCCCTGCGCTCAGATAAACGTTGAAGTTGCGGTTGCGCCACAGCGAGTAGTTCAGCCCGACGGGTATGCCTATGTAGTGCAACCGCTGCACTGTGGAGCTTCTCTCGTCGCCTATCGTGCGGTCAATGTCGGAGTGAAGATAGCTGTATGCCAGACCTGCGGTGAGAGTGGTGCGCTCCGACAGTCGGAAACCCACCTCCACGCCAATGCGGACGGGCTGTCTGTGGCTCACGTTGCGCCGCTCTTCAGTGCCGTTGGGGGCTGTTGTCATAACACCATTGCCGTCCATTTCCTCCTCATACTGGCCGTATGGCGATGCCGAAGCAAGCATCAGCGGCTGCGCACTCACGGCGTTGCTGCCCATAACGGCATTGGTCATATAGGCCGTCACGTCCATCCGCGACTTTGCGGCGGCGCGTTTTGCCGGAACACCGGCCTCTGCAAACAGACTGTTGTACTGGTAGCTGCGCGGCTCATGGTCGGTTGTGCCCTGCCGGCGGTGCTCCTGCTGCGGCTTGGCGGAAGCCTTTTCAGCATCAGACTGCCCTGCGACGTTGCCAACTGCACTGTCTGCAAGGGCTGCCACAGCCGCTTTTTCGCTTCCAACGTTAGCCTTTCGCTTGGAAACGGCGGCCTTTGGGGAAATGGAAGCGGTCGCATCTTGTGTATAAGCGGTTGCCTCTTCCAAGCCAACGTTATCCTTTCGTATGGAAGAACTTTCCTTTTGAGACAGGGAAGCCGTCGCCTTTTGCGCATTATCCATCCTGACAGCAGCCGTATTTACAGCCGTTGTGTTGTCCTTGCGGGCGGTTGTCACGAAAAGAATGCCGGCTCCGCCCACCGCAAGAGCCACGACTGCCGCCGCAACCATGCGCCTGTACCTGTAGAGGGGCACTATCCGTGTAGCCCGATGCTGCCGTCTGTCGGCCAAAGCCCGGTCTATTTCGTCCCACGACAGTTCGGGTGACGGCTCTTCATGCTGCGCCATCTTGCGCCTGATGTCCTCATTCCATTGCTCGTTCATGGCTCTTTATGCTTCTTTTCCATTCATGTATTCCCTTATGCGCCGTGCCAGTATGGCCTTTGCGCGGTGCAGTTGCGAGGCTGAACTGCTCTCCTTTATGCCGAGCAGCCCGGCTATTTCCCTGTGGCTCCTGCCCTCTATGACATACAGGTTGAACACTGTGCGGTAGCCGTCGGGCAGTTGGCTGACCATGGAGTGCAGCTCCTGGGGCGGTATGGAGGCGGTTTCGGGTTCGTCAGTGCTGTCTTCAGCCTGCAGTCCGGCCTCGTTGTCGAGTGAAACAGCACACAACCGCGACTGTTTCCGCAGGAAAGACAGTGAGCGAGTGACCGCTATACGCATGGCCCATGCCGGCAATGAGCCTTCTCCACGGTAGGTAAAGCTGTCGATATGGCTTATGACGGCAAGCATTACGTCCTGCATTACGTCCTTCACATCGTCGGGATTGCCCACATAACGCGAACAGACGGCAGTCAGCCGCCCGGAATATAGGTCATAAAAGTCGCGCATCGCCGCGTTGTCACCACGGCGAATACCTTGCGCTATGCCTTTCTCCCTGTTTCCCAAGCCAAACATCGTCAGTTCTCGGAGGCCGTGTCCTGCGCCGTGGGTGTAATGTCTGGCGGCAGGAGCGGCCTGTTTTCAAATTCTTTTCAGTTGGTTTTCTTGCGCGGAACGTACTTGAACACGGTTGTCTTCGTACTGTCTCCCTGCTGGTTCTTGGTAAATGACTTCCACTGGAGGGTGATGTTGATTGCCCCGGAAGCCTCGTCAACTGTGTCAGGCAGCCGGAATGCCACGAGTGCGTCGCCCACTTTGCCCGCCGTCTCGCCGTTTGCATTGTGGTAGAGCGTGAACAGGTAGGGCGTGTTGGCATCGGTTCGGTGTACGAGGTTGACCGTATGCTTCTCCAACCCTGCCCACAAGGTGCGGAAACGCAGCGTCAGGTAGCCGTCTTCCGCCACGGTTTCAAAGCTGTTCACTATCTCCACGGGGTCGTTGCCGTAGGCTTTCGCATTACCGTCGGCATTGTGGTTGGCGGCAACGGGCTTGGTGAGAATGGTGTCCATCCAGTTTACGAACACCAACCCATTGGCCGGCTCCTGCGCCTTGCCCTCCACGGGCGACAGATTGGCCAGTGCCCTCACCTCTCTGGTGCCGTAGGGCGACGCCTTGCGGTTGGTTGGCAGCGCAAGTGTGGCGCTGTCTATCTGCAAATACATCTGCGAGTTGTCGGCATTGGGCTTTATCGTGACAACGGCATTGGCATACGCCTTGCTGTAACCGCCGTCATCGTCGCTGCTGCACGACTGTATTCCTGCGGCCAGTGCCGCCATTGTCAGGCAGACGGCCGCTGTTTTGCTGAATTGTTTCATCTGTTTGCCTCCTTGCATCTGTGGTTTGCCGCTCTGTGCGGTTGCGACGCGTGCGGAAACAGGTGGCGTTGCGGAAGGTTTCCGCCCCCTCGGTTGTCATCCTTCGGGTGTTTCCCGACCCTGAGGCCGGACTTGACTTGACCCGTTGCACTCTCTTGTGCTCCGCTCCGCCCTGTTTCCGCCCGATGCGTCGTCTTTTGGAACTTATGAAAAAAATGTATGCTCTATGTTTCTTGAGCGTTTTCTGAAAGAAGCTCCGGCACTGTTCCGTCAGAACCCGGAGGGTTGCGGCCCACAACCGGGCAGTTTGCGCTCCGTAAACAGGCCATTTGCGCTCCGTAAACAGACCGTTTACGACCCTTAACCCGGCCACTTTTGCACCGCAACCGGCCGGGTTGTGAAACC
Source organism: bacterium (assembly GCA_963636905.1). GTDB lineage: Bacteria > Bacteroidota > Bacteroidia > Bacteroidales > Bacteroidaceae > Prevotella. The sequence continues at coordinate 12,953 of CAVHML010000012.1, read as the reverse complement.
CTTTGGCCTACAGCGGTTTGCAAAGCGGTGCTTTTTGTCCTGCGGAACAGTCCTTCTGCCTCTCTCAATTTATTTGATTGTCACGCTTATCGTGCCCGTCAGCTTGTTCTTGTCGGTCACTGTGACGATGGTAGTGCCGGCCTTCACGCCCTTTACGGCAATCTTGTTGTCCTTGACCGTTGCGGTAGCAATCTTCGTGTCTTTCACTACCGCCGTGTAGGGAGCCGTTCCGCTGCTCACGGTCACGGTGTCTGCCTCGCCTACGCTTGCGGTTGCTGCAGTTTTGTCGAACGTCAGGGGGCTGACAACGGTCACGCTGATGCTGCCGGTCTGATTGTTCTTGTCGGTAACGGTTATCATGGCCGAACCTGTCTTGATGCCTTTCACGGTTAGGGTGGCGTCTTTCGCGGTAGCAACGGCCACAGTGCTGTCGCTCGACTTGACGGTCAGCGGCGTAACGCAGTTGGCTACGCTAACGGTCTGCACACTGTCAGTTGCCAACACTACCTTTGATGCGCTGAAAGCCATCGACTTGTTGTCGTCATCGTTGTTGCACGAGGCCATTACCGCTGCACCCGTGCAGACTATAGCCACTGTCTTGAAAATGGATCTGATATTCATTTCTCTTCTTTTTTGTTACTTTGTTGTTGTTAATCCGACCCGTTACTCCGGATTTCAGGCTGCGCGCCGCCCGTGGTCCTTTCACTTGTCTGACTGTAAAAGCCCGATGGGGCGGAAATATTGCACCGCTTTCGGTTAAAAAGAGTTAAGTTGCAGGAAGAATGTGCTCCGCCCGTCACAGCCAGTAGCCCCGGTGGCGGCGCAGGAGTGCGGTGACGGCCACGAAAAGGCTGGCCACGGCCACATAGAGAACCACCGTCTGGAGCGGCGACACGGGCGGTACGGCCACCGAAGCGCACGGCCACGAGGCGATGAAGGCAAGGGCGGCGTTGACCCAACCGACCACACTGCCCAACAAAGAGGCCGCCCAAACGCCCGCAACAGGCACAAGCGAGAGCAGGGGAAGGACGAGAAAGGCGTGGATAATGAGCGTGGCGGCGGGAACAACGATGATGTTGGCCACAAGAAAATATACCGGCAAGCGGCCGAAATAGGCGGCCACGAGCGGAAGAGTGCCCACAGTGGCGATGGCAGACAGCAGGACGAGCTGCCAGAAGAAGCGCACTACGGGATGCCGTTGCTGGAACGGCGGCGGAACAATGGGCGACAGCCGCCAGTGGAAGCCAAGGATGAAAGTCATGGCAGCGAAAGACAGCTGGAAACCGAGGTCGAACAGCGAGAACGGATTGACCACAAGCATGAGCAAAGCGGCAAAGGCAAGGACATTGAGCGACGCCCCTTGCCGTCCCGTAAGCCCCACTATGGAATAGACAGTGACCATGATGGCGGCGCGAACCACCGAGGGCGGCAGTCCCACAACGAACACATAGCACCACATGGCGGCCACTGTCACCGTCTCATGAGCCGCCCTGCCCTTGCGCCCAAGGCGGAGCAGCGACAGCAAGGAGTAGATTATGCTGAGGTGCAAGCCCGAAAGAGCGAGCACATGTGACGTGCCTGACACCGAATAGGCGTCGCGCACGGCAGCGGAAACCGCCGCCTTGTTGCCCAGCACCATGGCCGAGGCCACGGCAAGTGACTGACCTGACAGGCCGAGACGGGCGTAATGGCTCTCAATACGATGGCGCAGACGCAGGGCGGACAGCCGCGCGCGGACAAGAAGCGGCAGCCGGGAGAGGTCAAGCGATGCCTTGCGCCAGCAGTCGGGGCTGACTTGGGCTGTGGCAACGATGCCCCGGCTCTTCAGATAGCCGGCATAGTAGAACGGCGACGAGGCACTGTAAGTGCGCGGTTCGCACAGCAATGACCTGAAAACCACGCCGTCGCCCACGCCAAGGTTTTCCCTCTCGCCGTCAGACCCGGCGAGGAAATATGCCCGGACTCCCTTTCCCGACAGCTCGCCCGACAGGATAACGAGGTCGGCACGCACAGTTGAACGCCCCACAGGCACGGGTTCGTCAACGACCACGGCATCCAGCGTGGCCAGATGCGGCAGTTCCGGGGCGGAAAGCATCCTGTTGGCAATGCTGACCGACAGCACTCCGGCAGAAAAGGCGAGCGACAGCAGGAGCAGGGTGTTGGGAAACGGGCGGCGGAGGAGCGACAGCGCAACCAAAAGCAGCACGACGGCCACAAGCAGCGGCCAAGTCCTGAGGCGGAACAGTTCCACACTCTCGCCGTAAGCGATGCCTCCGATGAAACAAAGAGCCAGAGGCACGAGCGGATAGAGGCGGAACAGGGATTGGAAACGGGTCGTCTGCATGGGCGGAAAACAAAGGTAAAGGGATCGGAACAGGCCAAATGCCGCATCAAAAAGTGCGGCTTCATCGGCCAATCAATGAGGGAAAGCTCGTGAAAACGGGGATTTTGCGGAACGGGACTCCGCCATAAAACGGAACGGAGCCGAACACATACAAACGGTTTGTGCCCGGCTCCGTACAGTTATCTTACGCCCCTGTTCAGTTGCAGGCCACGACAAGCCAGTCGTAAACGCAGCTGCACACGCCGAAGAAGGCCACGCCTATGGTGCACAAGGCGAGGGCAAATTTGGTGCTGCAGTCGCTCTTGAACGTGGGAAGCGGCGTGTCGGTCTTGTTGATATACATGCATTTCACTATCTTAAGATAGTAGAAAAGGCTCGGAACTGTGTTTATCAACGCAAGGAACACGACCACATAGGCCAGAACAGAACCCTGTTCGGCTGCCGCCATGAACACGAAGAACTTGCAGAACATGCCGGCAAACGGCGGGATGCCGGCCAACGAGAACAAGGCCAAGGTCATGAGGAACGACAGCTTGGGGTTGGTTTGGTAGAAGCCGTCGTAGCAGTTCATCTTGGTAGTGCCGCCTCCACGCGTCTCAACAACGTTGATTACGGTGAACACTGCCATGTTGGCCACCACGTAGATGAGCACATAGAACATCAGTGCGGCCAATCCCAGTGAGCTGTTGCCCACGGCGGCGAGCATGATGTAGCCGGCCTGTGATATGGAACTGAAAGCCATAAATCGCTTAAGCTCCGACTGGCGCAGGGCAAACAGGTTGGCCACGGTGATGGTGAGCACTATGACGATGTAGAGCAGATGCTCCCAGTAGAAAACCATGGGGGCAAAAACCTTCATAAGTATGGTCATCAGCGCAAAAGCGGCCGCTCCCTTGGAGACAACGCTAAGGTAGCCGGTGACAGACGTGGGCGCTCCCTGGTAGGTGTCGGCTGTCCAGAAGTGGAAAGGCACAAGCGAAATCTTGAAACCCAAACCGCTGAAGAAGAACACCAGACCCATGATGGTGAGGGGCGAGGCGGTTATGCGCGCAGCCACGTCATCGAAGTAGAGCGTACCTACCGCTCCGTAGAGGAACGATATGCCATAGAGCATCACACCGCTTGAGAACGTTGCGGTAAGGATGAACTTGGCCGCGCCCTCGGCGGAGTCTTTCTTGAACTTGTCGAACGCTACAAGACAGGCCATAGGCACGGATGCCATCTCAAGTCCGAGGAAGAACATGAGGAAGTGGCCCGACGAAATCATCACATACATACCCAAAAGGGTGGAAATGAGCAACTCGTAGAACTCGCCTTCCTTGTTCAGCACGTCGGAACGCTCGATCCACGACTGCGACATCACAAGCACAATGAACGCACCTGCGGTAAGTATCACCTTCATCACGTTGGCTGCCGATGTGGCTTCGTACAGGCCGGAGAACGCCGATGCGGCAGGTGCCGCAAAGCAAACCACGGTCTGGGCGGCCAACAGTACGCCCGCCAGCAGACTCAAGGCGGTGTGCTTCTTGTCACCCTTCAGTATAAGGTCGGCAAGAAACACTATTACCAGGACAGCCATCAGTGTGGCTTCTGGAAGCATGTTAAAAAACTGACTGTAATCCATCTTTTTGTTCCTACTGGTTGTTACATGTTAATTACACTGAGGATGGGGCTAACCGCATCGCCTATCACATTGCTTGCCCACAAGGGGAATGTGCCGAGGCCGGCCACGCAGAATATGAGGCAGCAAACGGCGAAGCGCTCGTCCCATGTGGCGTCGGTAAGCTCAAGGTAGTGGGGGTTGGTCACCTTCTCAAACAGGATGAAGCCCACCGTGCGCAGGATATATACAGCCGTCACCACGATGGAGGTGCAGGCTATGATGGTGCAGCAGCGGTGGAACGTGTCGGGATTTTCAAACGAACCCACGAAGATGCTCATCTCGGCGATGAAGCCAGAGAAGCCCGGCAGACCGAGGTTGGCCAGACCGGCAATGACATAGCCCACGGAGAGGAACGGCATTATCTTCATCAGGCCACCAAGCTCGCGGATGTCACGGGTGTGGGTGCGGCCATAAATCATACCGATTAGGGCGAAGAAAAGAGCCGTCATAAGTCCGTGGGAAAGCATCTGAAGGATGGCTCCCGTGCATGCAACCTTGGTCATCATGAGCAGGGCGAACAGCACGAGTCCGCAGTGGGACACCGAAGAATAGGCGTTGATGAACTTCAAGTCGGTCTGCACGCAGGCCGAGAAGGCACCGTATACCACAGAGATAGTAGTGAGGATGAGGAATATCCACGACAGATCTTGTGCGGCCTGGGGCAGCAGGAACATGGCTATACGGAAGCAGCCGTAGCCACCGAGCTTCATGAGCACGCCGGCATGGAGCATCGACACCGAGGTGGGCGCGCAGCCGTGACCGATGGGCGACCATGTGTGGAAGGGGAACAGTGCGCCAAGCACACCGAAGCCGATGAACACGAAGGGGAAGAGCACGTTCTGCACGTTGCCCGGAATCATGTTGTGGTGGGCTATCTCAAGGATGTTCATCGTGGTGGCACCGTTGAAGAAGTATATGCCGACGATGCCAAGGATGATGAGAGCCGAACCGCCCATGAGCATGAGCGTAAGCTTCATTGCCGCATATTCCTTGCGGCCCGAACCCCAGTAGCCAATGAGCAGGTACATCGGGATGAGGGCCACCTCATAGAACATGAACATGGCGAACAGGTCGATGCAGATGAAGAAGCCATAGACTCCCGTTGACAGGAGCGTGAACCACATGAAGAACTCCTTGGTGAGGGGCTTCAGCTTCCACGAGGCGAAGGTGCCGGTGAACACGATGATGCTCGAAAGCAGCAACATCACCACCGAGATGCCGTCGACGCCCACGGCGTAATTGATGTGGAGCGAGGGAAACCATACAGTAGATGCCTGCAGAAGCATCTCTGCATCGTTGCCAGCCGCGCGCTCCGAGATGAAATAGAAGGTAAGCCAAACCGACAGAGCCAAAAGGCAAGACGAGCCGGCCACCATCACGCCCCGCACTTGGTTGACGTTGCGCGCAAGCCAAAGGCCCAGCAGCATCAACACGGGGATTACTACGAATAGACTTAATATGTTCATCTTGTTGTTATATGCAAAGTAATACTAATGTTAGAGCCACTGTTCCTGTGAGGAACCACACGGCATACTGGCGCACGTCGCCGCTCTGCCATGGGCGTATGGTCTCGCCGGCCTCGTTGGCGCCCCATGCGCTGAAGTCGATGAGTCCGTTGATGATGTGCTCGTCTATCCAGCGCACCGGGTAGGACACGAAGCGGAACAGTATCTTGTGGGTGACGAACATATAAACTTCGTCGAGATAGAAACGCTTGTATGCCCAGCGGTGCAGACGGGGGAATGTGGCGTACAGCTTGTCGGCCACGGGCTGCTTCTCACCTTTATATATATATGTGGCAAGGGCTATCGAGAGGATGGCAATCACAGTTGAAGTGGCGGCCACCTGCGGGTCGAAGTGTACGGTGTAGGCCGTGCCGGCTGCGCTCACGATGGAGCCGAAGCTGGCCCAGCTCCAGTCGAGGAAGCCGCCAAGCGTGGTGACAACGCCAACACCCACGGTGACAACGCTGAGGAACACCAACGGGAAGGTCATGGTTGCGGGAGCCTCATGGGGCGTGTGCTCGGCATGAAGCTCCTTGTTCTCGGTGCCCCAGAATATGCCGTAGTACAGGCGGAACATGTAGAAGGCGGTCATGGCGGCCACCATCGTCATCCACCAGCCGCAAACGGGCGAGTACTCGAAGCAAGCCGTGATGATCTCGTCCTTTGAGCTGAAGCCCGAGAAGAACGGTATGCCGGCTATGGCGAGACACGAGATGAGGAATGTGGCGTGGGTGATGGGCATGTACTTGCGCAAGCCACCCATGGTTGACATCTCGTTGCTGTGTACGGCGTGGATGATGCAGCCGGCGCCAAGGAACAGGCAAGCCTTGAACATGGCGTGGGTGAACAGGTGGAACATCGAAGCCATGTAGCCAAGCTGTGCGTGGTTGTCGAGCACGGCTCCGTGGTGGCCGGGCATGCAAACGCCGAGGGCAACCATCATGAAGGCTATCTGCGATATGGTCGAGAAGGCGAGCACACGCTTGATGTCGCTCTGGGCGCAAGCCACTGCGGCGGCATAGAATGCGGTGAACGCACCCACGACAACCACAATCTCCATGGCACCCGGGGCATACTCAATCCAGATGGGGAACATGCGCGCAATCTGGAACACACCGGCCACAACCATGGTTGCGGCGTGTATCAGGGCCGACACAGGCGTAGGACCCTCCATGGCGTCGGGCAACCAGATGTGCAAGGGGAACATGGCCGACTTACCGGCGCCACCGATGAACATCAGCACAAGGGCTGTGGGCAGGATGCAACCGCCGGCAGCCACGGCACGCGCGGTGTCGCACGTGGTGAACTGGGTCATGCCCTCGGCCACCTGAACTTCGGTTCCGGTGAACGAGAAGTTGAACGAGCCAGTGTAGTAGCTGAACACGAGGATGCCGATGAGGAAGAACAGGTCGGCGAAGCGCGTAACGATGAACGCCTTCTTCGACGCGTGTACGGCAGCGTGCAGCGTGTAGTAGAAGCCGATGAGCAGATAAGAGCTGACACCCACAAGCTCCCAGAACATGTACATCTGGAAGATGTTGGTGGCCAACACGAGGCCGAGCATCGACATCGTGAACAGCGACAAGAAGGCATAGTAGCGCTGGAAGCCCTTCTCACCGTGCATGTAGCCAAACGAGTAGATGTGTACCATGAGGCTCACGGTGGAGATGACGATGAGCATCATCACCGAGATGGGGTCGAGCAGAATGCCCATGTCGAAGTGGAGCGATCCGAGGGGCAGCCACGTGTAGTTGTAGGGAACTATCGTGGCGAACGTGCCGTCGGCAAGACGGTCGGCCGAGAAATACTTGAACGCGGTGACGTAGCTCAGTATCGTCACCAGCCCGAGCGAGCAGGTGCCGATCAGTCCGGCTGTCTTGTGCGACCACGCGTACTTCTTATTCACGAATTCTGGCAAGCCGATTATCAGGAAGCTGATCAGCGGCAGCAGAAGAATCCATATTGAATATGTAAAATCCATAATCTAAAATTAATATTTCATGTTTTCGATGCTGTTCACCTGGTCGCTGTGGAAGTTGCGGTAAACATTGATGATAATCGCGATGGCCACCGCACTCTCGGCTGCGCTCACGCCAATGGAGAACAGCGTCATGAAGAAGCCCTCAAGCTCGCCGGGAAACAACAGGCGGTTGAACGCCGCGAAGTTGAGGTCGACGGCGTTGAGCACAAGCTCAACCGAGATGAGCATGGCGATGAGGTTGCGCCTGGTGACGAAGCCGAACACGCCGATGAAGAACAGCAGCGCGCTAAGCACAAAATAAAACTCTACTGGTACCATTATTACTTCTTCTCCTCTTCTTTACGTGCAACAACAATGCCTCCAATGATGCAGGCCAAAAGGAACACAGATATGAACTCGAACGGCAGCACATACTGGTACTTGCCACTGCCGAGCAGAGCCATGCCGATGGTGTCCATAGGCACCTCGGTGTCGGGTGCGGCACAAGCCATGCACATGAAGCTGTTCTTGAGCAGTATGCCCACCACAGTGGCGAAGCCCACCACGGTGACAAGGCCCACGAAGGCCACGCGGCTGCCCTTGAGCCTCTCCACGAGACCCTGCAGCGTGCGCTTGCTCACGAGTTGTATGGCGAAGATGTACATCATGGTGATGCCGCCGGCATAGATGCTTATCTGCGCAGCTCCGAGATAGGTGTAGTCGAGCAGGAAGTAAAGCCCGGCCACTCCGAAGAGCACAAAGAGCAGGAACGTGGCCGCGCGCATGATGCGCTTGGTGAGCACGCACATTATTGCCGAGCCGAGGATTACGACCGCCAATATGCAAAACATAATCAAATTAGCCATATAGCAATTCTTCCTCCTTTATTTCGTTTTAGTGTTAAACTTGCCTATTTCCTGGGGCGCGCCGCCGTCGATGATGTTGGGCAGGCTGCCGCCCTTGTACACTTCCTTGTCGAGGTGGAGCACCAGCTTCGAGCGGTCGAACACCGAGTTCTCGAAGTCGTTGGTGAACTCTATCGCGCCGAAGTTGCAGGCGTTGACGCAAAGCTCGCAGAACATGCAGTCGCCAAGGTCATACTGGTAGTCCACCAGCTTGCGCTTCTTCTTGCCCGTCTCCGGGTCTTCCACCATCTGCGACGTTATCTTGATGGTGTCGTTGGGGCATGCCTTCTCGCAGAGCGTGCAGGCCACGCACTTGTAGGCTCCGGCCTCGTCGCGCGTGAACACCAGTCGGCCACGGTGGCGCTTCGACACGTGCAGCGTGGTCTTGCGGTTCTCAGGATACTGCTCGGTGCTTTTGGGCGTGAAGTACTCCTTCATGGTCACCTTCATGCCCGTGGCGAGCGTCTTCATGGCCGCCCCGATTTCTCCGAAATATGATTTTTTAGAATCTTCCATTTCCTATTATTCATTTAAAAGTGCCATCCAAAGGCCACTACAATTGTCATGAGCACGAGGTTGATGAGGCACAGCGGCATGAGATACTTCCACTCAAGCTTCAGTATCTGGTCGATGCGGAGGCGGGGGAATGTCCAGCGCACCCACATGAGCAGCCACACCACGGCGAATGTCTTGCCGAGGAACCACACGATGCCGGGGATGTAATTCATCACTGTGTCGAAGGCTTCAATGCCGATGTTGACGGGCGCCCATCCGCCGAGGAACACCGTTGTGGCGATGCCCGACACGACAAACAGGTTGAGGTATTCGGCCAGGTAGTAGAAGCCGAAGCCCATGCCGCTATACTCGGTGTGGTAGCCGGCGGTAAGCTCGCTCTCGGCCTCGGCCAAGTCGAACGGGCCGCGGTTGGCCTCGGCGTTGCCGGCCACGAGGAACACCAGGAAGGCTATGATTGCAGGCACGTGACCCTGGAATATGAGCCAGTTCCACGGACCAGTCTGCGCCTCGACGATGCCCGACATCTGCATTGTGCCGGTGAGTATCACTGCGGTGATGAGGCACAAGCCGAGCGACATCTCATAGGATATGAGCTGCACGGCTCCACGCATGGCCGACACCACGCTATACTTGTTATTGCTTCCCCATCCGGCCATGAATATGCCGAGGATGCCAATGCTCGACACTGCAGTGAGCAGGAACACGCCCACGTTGAAGTCGAGCACGGTGGCGCCGTTGTTCCACGGCAGGAACGAGAATGTGCCCACCGACGCTATCAGCACGAGGAACGGAGCCACGAAGTAGAGCAGCTTGTCGGCCTTGTCAACGGTGAAGATCTCCTTGATGAGCATCTTCAGCACGTCGGCGAACACCTGGAACACGCCCCAGGGACCCACTCGCATCGGGCCGAGGCGGCACTGGAAGTAGGCGCAGACCTTGCGTTCCATGAATATCAAGATGATAGCCAGCGTGGCGTAGCCCACAAGGATGAGCACGCCCACCAGTATGCACTCGATAAGAATCGACCAAAAGTCGCCAAGGCCAAGCGTCTGGCGCAGCAGCGAGTCGATCCATGTTGTAACTATACTGAAATCAAACATTTCAACTAATTGATTTGAGAGTTGTTTTTCTACTGTTTCTTATCTGTCGATGTCGGGGATGACGAAGTCGATGGCCGCGCCTGTGGTTATCAGGTCGGCAATCTTCTGTCCGCTGCACATCTTGTCGAGGGCTCCGGTGAGTGTCAGTCCCATGGGGCGCATCTTCATGCGGTAGGGACTCTTGTCGCCCTTGGAGTCGAGATACACGCCAAACTCGCCGCTCGCGCCCTCAACCGAGAAGTACCACTGTCCCTCGGGCACCTTGATGATGGGCTTCTGCTTGATGTAGAAGTCGCCTTCGGGAATGTTGTCGATGAGTTGCTCGATGATGTCGAGGCTTTGGTATATCTCCTCGATGTGTACGTAGTAGCGTGCCATTGAGTCGCATCCGGTCAGCGTTATCTCCTTCCACTCCACCTTGTCGTAGCAGTCGTAGGGGTGGCGCTTGCGGGTGTCGTTCTTCCATCCGGCGGCGCGTCCGGCCGGTCCGGTCACACCGTAGTTGATGCAGTCGGCCTTGTCCATCGGGCCTACGCCCTCCAGTCGGTTGTGGGTTATCACGTTGTCGCCGAACACGTCGAGATACTCCTGCACCATTGGGCGCAGATACTTGCACAGCTTCTTGGTGTTGGCCACGAAGTTGGGGTCGATGTCGGCCTGGCATCCGCCGATGCGGTAGTAGTTCATGATGAGTCGTCCGCCGGTGGTCTCCTCCATCACGTTGAGCACGTGCTCGCGGTCGCGCATGCAGTAGAGGAACGCCGTGAGGGCGCCAAGGTCCTGCGCGGTGCAACCGAGGAAGAGCAAGTGGCTGTTGATGCGCTGCAGCTCGTCCATGATGGTGCGGATGTAGTGTATGCGGTCGGACAGTTCGATGCCCATGCCCTCCTCGATCACTCCCACGAGAGCGTGGCGGTGCATCATGGCCGACAGATAGTTGAGGCGGTCGGTCATGGCGAGTGTCTGCGGATAGGTCATGCCCTCCCACATCTTCTCTATGCCACGGTGTATGTAGCCCAGGTGGGGGTATATCTTCTTCACCGTCTCGCCGTCGAGCACGGTCTGCAGGCGCAGCACTCCGTGGGTTGACGGGTGGTTGGGTCCTATGTTCACCACGTAGTCGTCGTCGCTGAACAGTCTGTGGCGTGTGGCCACGAGGTGTCCGTCGGCGTCGAGGCTATACTCCACGGTGTAGTCCTCCTCCGGCTCGTCGGTCAGGGGGAAGCGGTTGGCCTCCGGACTCATGTCGAAGTCCTTGCGCAGAGGGTGTCCCTTGAAGTCGGTGCGCAGGAAGAGGCGGCGCATGTCGGGATGGCCGAGAAACTTGATGCCCACGAAGTCGTATACCTCGCGCTCAAGCAGGTCGGCCGACTTCCACAGGTTGATGACCGTAGGCACCACGTCGCTGCCGTCCACCTTCTTGGCTATCGTCTTCACGGAGCAGCGCTCGTTGGTGTCGGTGTTCTCAAGTATGTAGATGCATCCCAAGCCTTCTTCGCCGAAGTCCTCGCCAATGATGGTAACAAGGTAGTCGAAATGCTTCTCGTTCTTCAGCTTCGCCATCTCTGCGGCAAAGGCGTCGAATGTGAGTTCAATATTGTTCAGTTTCATGATTTCGTTCTTATACCTTATTATATATTAGTCTTCGGTTGTCTCGGCCTTGGCGTTGAAGCCCTCAGGCACGTCGGTCACGATGATAGGCTCCTTCTGGCCGAGCTTGCGCGAGGCCACGAGGTTCTCGTTGCTCAGTCCGCGCAGACCGCCCTTGGCCATCGATTCGGCCTTCTCCTCCTTGGTCATCTTGTGGTTGGCTCCGCCGAAGAACTTCTCGATCTTCACCTTGCGCTGCAGCTGCATCATGCCGTAGAGTATGGCCTCGGGGCGCGGTGGGCATCCAGGCACATACACATCTACGGGCACCAGCTCGCTGATGCCGCGCACCACGTTGTAGCTCTTCTTGAACGGGCCGCCACTGATGGTGCATCCGCCCACGGCCACCACATACTTAGGCTCGGCCATCTCGTCATACAGACGCTTGAACACCGGGGCCATCTTGTTGGTGATGGTGCCGGCGCACATGATGAGGTCGGCCTGGCGCGGAGAGTTGCGCGTAACCTCGAAGCCGAAGCGGGCGAAGTCGTAGCGGGCGCAGCCCACGGCCATGAACTCGATGCCGCAGCAGCTCGTGCCGAACGTGAGCGACCACAGTGAGTTGCTGCGTCCCCAGTTGATGGCCTGGTCGAGCGAGCCTACAACCACGTTGCAGCCGCCCTCGTGCAGCTCCTCCACGATCTTTTCGAGCGTCTCGTTGTCCTTGAACTCCCCATAGGGGATGCTCTTGATCACTGGTTTTCTCACTTCCATTCCAGCGCTCCTTTCCGCCAAGCGTATGCAAGGCCAAACACAAGTACCAGCAGGAAGAAGCCGATGCTGCAAAGAGCCATCGCCCCAAACTGCTTCACCACTACTGCCCACGGATAAAGGAACACCGTCTCGATGTCAAACATCAGGAAGAGAATGGCAAAGAGATAGTAGCCCACGTGGAGAGGTATCCACGACGAGCCTCTTGTGGGAATACCACACTCAAACGGCTCGCCCTTCACCGGGTTGTAAGAGCGCGGGCCAATAAGTTTGGCCACCACATACGCACCTACAACAAGCACGACGGCCGTCAAGATAACGGTAATGAATAAAGTAAAATACATAAAAAATTATAATATTATAAATTTGTATGCGGCTTAAGCGGTGCAAAGGTAGCAAATTTATCGCAAAGAAACATAACGGAAACGAACAGAAAAGCAATTCCCTGCAACTATTCAGCTGATATTGCAGCCATCTTGCACTCGAAGAGGCCGTACATAACGGAAACGGGGCACAATGTATAGTGCATACAGAGCCGACTATAGGGTCAACCAGCACCCGTAAGTGCGGCAGTTAGCACCCGTAAGTGTGGCAGTTAG
>CAVHML010000011.1:9608-23421 GCA_963636905.1 bacterium | reverse complement strand
ACGCCCTCACGCCGGAGGCAAAGAAGGCTTACCAGAACTACGGCTACAACCAGTAAGAAGAGTGAAGAATGAAGAGTGAAGAGTGAAGAATGGGCTGCGCACAAGCAAACTTTCATTCATCATTCTTCATTTTTCATTCAAATGGTGCAGCCCCTTTTGTGTCTGCGGACGGGCAGTACTTGCCGCAGCTACGTCACTTGGCTCACTTGAACGGTTGGCGGAAGGTGCATCCCTCGCGCCATCGCGAGCAGCCGTAGGCCGTTTTGCCCTTGATTATTGTGCCTTTGCCGCACACGGGGCAGGGCGTTCCCACTATGCTGTCGGCGGCCTTTTGTTGCAGGGAGTCCGGGGTTTGCGTCCCGGACTTTGGCTTTTCGGATGTTTGGGGCTTTGACTTTTCGGATGTTTGGGGCTTCGGAGCCTGTGCAACCTTGGGAGCCATCTTCTTCTTCATGTCCTCTTCGGTGGTCAAAGCCACGTGGCGGTTGCTGTTGTCGGCCAGTACGTCGCGCACAATGTCGGTTATCTGCTGCTTCAGTTCGTCGATAAACTGTGCTGCATCGTACCTCTGGTGCTCTATGTCGCGCAGTTTCTTCTCCCAGATGCCCGTCAGTTCGCAGCTTTTCAGCAGCTCTTCCTTTATTGTACCGATGAGTTCTATGCCCGTAGGGGTGGCTATGAGGTTCTTGCGCTCGCGCTTTATGTAGTGCCGCTTGAAGAGTGTCTCTATTATCCCGGCGCGTGACGACGGCCGTCCTATGCCATTTTCCTTCAAAGCCGCCCTCAGCTCCTCGTTTTCCACGAACTTTCCCGCCGTCTCCATGGCTCTCAGCAGTGTCGCCTCGGTGTAAAACTTGGGTGGAGTGGTCCATTTCTCCGTCAGACTCGGCACGTGAGGCCCGCTTTCCCCCTCGGTGAACTGTGGCAGTGTGCGCTCCTCGTCGTCCTTCCGGCCTTCCTCCTCGTCCTTTCTGCCCTCTTCTTCGTCGGCGGTCTGTCGGTCTTTGGCATAGACCGTGCGCCATCCGGGCGAAAGGATGGTCTTTCCCGTCACCTTGAACTCTATTTCGTCCACCTTACCCAGCACTGTGGTGGTGGCAAACTTGCAGTCAGGATAGAAAACGCTTATGAACCGCCTTGCTATAAGGTCATATACGTTGCGCTCCATGTCCGACAGGTTCATCGCAGGTTGGCCGGTCGGGATTATCGCATGGTGGTCTGTCACCTTGGAAGTGTCGAACACCTTTTTCGATTTCGGCAGCTTTTTGCCGGCCAAGGGCTGTGTCAGCTGCTCGTAACCCCGCAGTCCGGCCAGCGTGGCAGGGCACTTGGGATAGATGTCGTCGCTGAGATACTGGGTGTCAACGCGCGGGTAAGTGGTCAGTTTCCGTTCATACAGGCTTTGTATGATGTTGAGTGTCATCTCGGCACTCATGGAGAATTTGCGGTTACAGTCCACCTGTAGCGAGGTCAGGTCGTAGAGATGCGGCGGCGATTCCACGCCGTTTTTCTTCTGAACCGCCGTCACTGTGAACGGCTTGCCCGTGATTGTTTCAAGAAACTGCCCGCCTTCCTCCTTTGAAGTGAACTTTCCCTTGGTGGCACTGAACACTGTGTCGCGGTAGGTGGTTGACAAAATCCAGTAAGGTTCGGGCTTGAAGTTCTCTATCTCCTTCTGTCTGCCCACGATAAGCGCGAGGGTAGGGGTCTGCACCCGGCCTATGCTGAGCACCTGGCGGTTCTGTCCGTACTTCAGAGTGTAGAGTCGTGTGGCGTTCATGCCGAGCAGCCAGTCGCCGATGGCGCGGCTGAGTCCTGCAAGGTACAGCGGCTGGTAGGCGTCCTGGTCCTTCAGCGTGCGGAAACCCTCCTGTATCGCCTCGTCAGTCATTGAACTAATCCAGAGACGGCGCACTTTGCAGGTGGCTTTTGCCTTTTGCATGACCCACCGCTGTATGAGTTCTCCCTCCTGACCGGCGTCTCCGCAGTTTACGATGCTGTCTGCCTTTTGCATCAACCGTTCTATTACGGCGAACTGCCGCTCCACTCCCTTGTCGTTGATGAGCTTTATTCCGAAGCGTTGCGGTATCATTGGCAGTGCTCCGAGGCTCCACCGCTTCCACAAAGGCGTGTAGTCGTCAGGCTCTTTCAGCGTACACAGGTGCCCGAAAGTCCATGTCACCTGATAGCCGTTGCCCTCCATGTAGCCCTCATGTGCGCTGTTGGCTCCCAGAATACGGGCTATGTCCTTGGCCACACTGGGCTTTTCAGCTATGCAAACAATCATTTCTTGTGCTCAATGTCGTGGGTTAAAAAAGTTGTGCGAGGTGCAAAAATACTCATTAAAATCGGCCTGTACAAATTTATGCCGCGATTTGGCCGGACTTAACCCGGCGGTCTGTGTCTGATAACCCGCCCGTTTACGATGGCTAAAGGGGCGGTTTACGGGTCGTAAACGCACTGTTTACGCATCGCAAACGGCCGGGTTACGATGTGTAAACGGCCTGTTTGCAAAATGCGTCAGTCCGCATCTCCCGGCAAGACCCTGCCCTTTGGCTCGGATTTAGGCTGCGGTTGGTTTCGCCGTCTCGGAAATTATATCTATTTTTGCATAGACTTTAACACTCGAAACCATGCGGAAAATAGCATTAATCCTGTTGGTCGCCCTTGCCGTTCCTGCCGTTTCCCTGACGGGACAGACCTATTCGGCACTGTGGAAGCAGGTGAATGAAGCTGACAACAAGGACTTGCCGCAGACGAAAATCGGCGTTTTGCAGCGGATAGAGCGCAAGGCCGAGGCCGAAAAGGACTACGGCCAGCTGCTCAAGGCGAGCCTTTTGGGGGCGCAGACCGCCGCAATAATATCGCCCGACTCGCTGTTTCCTGCCGTAGAAAGGCTTGAACAGAAGGAGCGAACAGCCTCTGACGCAGTGCTTAAGGCCGTTTACGACGCAATACTCTACCGCATATACAGCGACAACGCCCGGCTGCTTGGCTCCGACTCGCCGCTCGAAACCGACGGCAAGGCCAAGGCCGAATGCTATCGCGCCAAGGCAATGGCCGACATGAAGCGACTGGCGGCGGCCAAAACCTCCGCTTACGTGCCTTTGGTGGTCGAGGGAGACGACAGCAACCGCTTTTTCGGCAACGACATGCTTAGCGTGATAGGCTACGAAACGGGCAGCTACAAGCTCCTGGCCGACTATTATTACAGTAAAGGCAACCGCCGCGCGGCCTGTCTCGCAGCCGTTGAGTATGTGAAAACACTGGCTCCGGCCAAGGCGGAGCAGTACAGCAAGTCGGAACAACTGCACCGTCTCGACTCGATAATCGCCGTGTTCGGCGACTTGGATGTGGCCGGCGAGGCGGCAGTGGAGCGTTTCCGCTACATGAAGGGCTGCCCCGGCGTGACCGTAGAGGACAAGATAGGCTACATACACTATGCGCTTGACCGTTGGGGAGGGTGGATACGCTCCAACGAACTGCGCAACGCCGAACGCTCGATGACCACTCCGCAATACCGTTTCCGCCTGAAAAAGCGGCGCGTGTCGCCCGGTGAGGAGCAGAAAGTGGCCTTGGAAGACCTGCGGGGGCTGAAATCGCTGACCCTAAAGGTGTATCGCACGCCGCTTGACGGCAACACTACCTACAGCCAATACGACCCCAAAGACTATCAGGAGCTAAGGAAAAGCATGACTCTCCTGCCCGAAAAGACTCAGACACTCACCTTTTTGGGCAAGCCCGACTACCAGGTTTTCAGCGACAGCCTGACCATCGGCGGACTGCAACCCGGCGTGTATATGATTGAAACCGAAACGTCTCCGGCCACCGAAACGCGCCGCCGGCTCTACTTTGTGAGCGACATATATGCAATGGCTCTGCCCTTGCCCGGCAACAAGGTGCGCTATGCTGTGGTCAGTGCAGCCACCGGCCAGCCGATAGGCGGCGCTTCGCTGCAAATAACGTGCGGACGGGGCTACGGCAAACCGCAGAAGACAGTCACCCTGACGTGCGACTCCAAGGGCGAAACGGTCTATTCATACCCGCAGGGCGAACGTCCCGACAAGGTATATGCCTATACCGCCGCCGACAAGGCCGCCCCGCCTTTCGGTACATACGGCACTTACTCCTACAATGGCGACACCGGCGACACCGAAAGGACGGAGGTCTTCACCGACAGAGCCATCTACCGCCCCGGCCAGACGGTGCACATGGCGGCGATAACCTACAGGAACAGCGGCGGAAACGACAACTGCGCAGTCGTGGGGCGCACGGTAAGCGCACGTCTTCTGGACGCTAACGGCAAGACTGTGGGCGAGAAGACGCTGACAACCGACCTGTTCGGCACGTGCTCGGCCGACTTCCGGCTGCCGCAAAGCTGCCTTTCGGGAGTCTATACGCTCTCTGCCGCCGGGCGTTCGGCCTCTTTCCGTGTGGAAGAGTACAAGAGGCCGACATTCCAAGTGGAGTTTCCGAAGATAAACGAACGCTATCAGGACGGCGATACGCTCACCGTCAAGGCCAAAGCCGCCACCTACGCCGGAGTACCTGTGCAGGGAGCCAAGGTAAAATATACGGTCAAGAGGCGCGTGGCCTACTGGTGGCTCAGCTGTTCGCGCTATTGGGACAACGCTTCCGGCGGACTCCGCAGCGGCGACGAGACGCTCTTTGAGGGCGAAACGGCCACTGCCGACGACGGAACCTTTGAGGTTACGGTGCCCATGACGCTGCCCGACGAGGCCAAAGGCACGCGTATGTTCTACAATTTCACCGTGCTGGCCGACGTGACCAACGCTTCCGGCGAGACCCACAGCGGCAGTCTTGGCTTGCCTCTCGGCACCCGGACAACCTCGTTCAGTGCGGACTTGCCCGACAAGTGCCTTGCCGACAGCCTGAAACAGATAACCTTCCATCTGCGCAATGCCGCCGGCTATCCGGCAAACGCCACGGTCAGATACCGCATAGACGACGCTTCCGTCATGGAAGAGGGCAGGACAGAAGAGCCGTGTGCCCTCTCCGGCAAGCTCAAGTCGGGCAGACACCGCCTGTTTGCCGTGTGCGAAAATGACACAATCATACGGGATTTTACCGTTTTCTCGCTTAACGACACCGTGCCAAGCGTCGCTACAGACGACTGGTTCTATGTGTCTGCCGACCGTTTCCCGGCTGACGGGCAGCCGGTAACGGTACAGGCGGGTTCGTCGGCCAAGGGGTTACACATTATATATATGGTGTCCTCAGGCAACGAAGTGCTCGAAAGCGGTGCGACAGACAAGGACTCGGCGCTCGAAAACCGCAAGTTCCGCTACAGCGACAGCTACGGTGACGCACTGCTTCTGACCTACGCATGGGTGAAAAACGGACGTGCTTACTGCCACACTGCGACCATTGCCCGCCCGCAACCCGACAAGCGGCTGAAGCTCTCTTGGTCGTCTTTCCGCGACAGACTGGTGCCCGGGCAGTCGGAAGAGTGGACTCTCAAGGTGGAAACGCCCGAAGGCAAACCGGCCAACGCCCAGCTTTTGGCCACTATGTACGACAAGTCGCTCGACCAGATACGCCCCCATGCATGGTCATTCAGCCCCCTGAACAGACTCAGACTGCCCGTTACGCAGTGGAACTATGGCTCTGACATACAGATAATGGGCGGCGGAACACAGGCGCAAAGCTATCTTACGGAGCGGCAACTGAACCTTAGCCACTTCGATACCGATGTGTGGCCGGGACAGTATGCCTATTATTCTTATGGAAAGCGCCCGATGCGTCTGCGCGGAATGGGTGTCCGCAACTCTGTGCAGCTGCTTTCCGTGGCGCAGGACGATGCTGTGGCGGTGGAAACCAGTGCCATGGCCAAGGCAAGCCGTGCGGCCAATGTCCCTGTGGCCATGGCTGACGAGGAGAAAGGCGGCGGAAATGAATACGTAAACGGCGGCGACGCACAGACCAGCGTGCAGGTTCGTGAGAACATGAACGAGACTGCGCTCTTCCAACCGGCACTGACAACAGGCAAGGACGGTACGGTAAGGATCAGGTTCACGCTGCCCGAAAGCCTGACAACATGGCGTTTCATGGGGCTTGCCCATACGGATGACCTCTGCTACGGGCCGGTTGACGGTGAGGCAGTGGCACGGAAAGAGGTGATGGTGCAGCCGAATGTGCCGCGTTTCCTGCGCATCGGCGATGCGGCAATCATCAAAGCAAGTGTGGCAAACACTTCTACCACAGTGGCAAACGGTTCGGTCTGCATGGAAATGATTGACCCTGAAACGGAGAAAACGGTGTTCTCCGAACGCATAGCTTTCAGTGTTGACAAGGAAAAGTCGGCCACTGTCAGCTTCAACTTCACGCCCGACGGCAACCAAACGCTGCTTATTTGCCGCATAACGGCAAGCGGCAGGAACTTCAGCGACGGGGAACAGCATTACATCCCGGTGCTTCCCGACCGTGAAAGGGTCACAGTGACTGTGCCGTTCGCCCAACATTCGGCAGGAACCCGGACAGTTGACGTCGCAAAGCTGTTCCCCAAGGATGCGAAACAGCGGAAACTGACCGTGGAATACGCCAACAACCCGGCGTGGACGGTCGTTCAGACACTTCCGTCGCTTGGGGTTACGGCAAGCGAAAACGCCGTTGACCAGTGCGCAGTGCTCTATTCCAACATCTTGGGCAGGACGTTGATGGAGCGTATGCCGAAGGTTAAGAACGTTTTTGAGCTATGGAAACGGGAGCAAGGTGACGGGACATCGATGGCAAGCGGCCTTGCTGCGAACACAGAGCTAAAGGACATTGTGCTCGACGAGACTCCTTGGGTGGCCGAAGCCGACCGTGAGGCGGAGCAGAAGGCACGGTTGGCCGACTTCTTTGACGCTTCGGCTATAGGGGAACGTTGCTCCACGGCCACAGATAGGCTCTTGTCACTGCAAAACCCCGACGGTTCGTGGAGCTGGTGGCCGGGCATGAGGGGCAACACCCACATCACTGCGTGCATAACCGAGATGCTCGTGCGTCTCAACTCCATCGCCGGACAGCAGGAAACGACCGCTCCAATGCTCGAAAAGGCACTTGCCTATATGGACAAACAGGCGGTTGAAACGGTGAAACGCATGAAGGAAGAGGAGCGAAAGGGGCACAAACAGACCTTCCCGGGCTTCACTTCGCTGCAATATCTCTACCTCCGGGCACTGGACAACCGCACGGAAACGGCGGCTGTGCGGTCGGCTTGCGACTATCTGACCGGGCTTTTGACGCAGGAAAACAAGAACCAGAGCATCCTCGAAAAGGCTCTTTCCGCCATAATACTGGCCAAGCGGGGCGACAAAACCCGGAGCGCGGACTACGCCAAGAGCCTGAAGGAGTACAGCGTATGCACCGATGAGGCCGGCAGATACTACGACACGCCGCGCGCAACCTACTCATGGCGCGACTACAGAATACCCACTGAGGTGGCGGCAATAGAGGCTTTGCGAACCATAACCCCTGCCGACACGCTGACAATCGGCCAGATGCGCCGTTGGCTGTTGCACGAAAAGCGCACGCAAATGTGGGACACACCGATAAATACCGCCAATGCCGTGTATGCATTCCTGCTTGACAGCACCGGCGAGTTGGCCTCAGCCGGACAGACAACGATAGAGTTGGACGGCAAACCACTGGAGTTTTCCGCTGCCACAGCCGGCATCGGCTACGTGAAGACGGCGGTTTCGCAACCAGAAGGACGGCAGTTGACGTTTCAAAAGACCTCTTCCGGCACTTCGTGGGGCGCAGTCTATGCCCAGTATATGCAGCGGACAGGCGACATAGAGCGGTCGGGTAGCGGCATCAACGTCAAGCGTGAGCTGCTCTATTCCGGCAAGACGCTCCGTGTGGGCGACCGCATTAAGGTGCGCATAACGATTGATTGCAAGCGCGATTTCGACTTTGTGCAGGTGACAGACCGCCGGGCTGCGTGCATGGAACCGGCGAGTCAGCTCAGCGGATACGCCAACGGTGCTTACTGTACGCCCAAGGACAATGTGACAAACTATTACTTTGACACTCTTGAAAAGGGCCGTCACGTGCTCGAAACCGAATATTACATAGACCGTGAGGGCAGGTATGAGACCGGAACCTGCACCGTGGGCTGCGCCTATGCACCCGAATACAGGGCCACGGCCAAGAGTTTGACACTGAATGTGGCCGGGATGGAATGACTCCGGCGTCACTTAAACGATACAAAGACAAACGATGGACAGGAAAATATTGACGACTTTGCTGCTGTCACTCGCCGTTCAGGCGGCGACAGCGCAACGGATTACGGTACAGAAGAAGGCGGTTGACTGCGGCAAGACGGCTTTCAACATGCCGGTGACTGCCGAGTTTGAGTTGAGAAACAAGGGTTTGCGCAAGCTAAGGATAGAGGATGTGCAGGTGAGCTGCGGCTGTCTGGAGGCGCAATACCCCAAGAACGAGATTTCCGCAGGGGAGAAATTCACTCTGAAACTGACCTATGACGCACGCCAACTGGGACACTTCACCAAGACAGCACGCATAGTGAGCAACGGTTCGAAGAAGCCTTTGTACCTCACAATGCGCGGTATAGTGGTCGAAGAGCTTGAAGATTACTCAGGAACCTACCCGTTTGTGTTCGGCGACTTGCGCTCTGACAAGGAAAATATCGAGTTTGACGATGTGAACAAGGGCGACCTTCCGGTGCAGGAATTGCACATCCGCAACATGGGAACATCGCTCCTGCAACCCAATATCATGCACCTGCCGCCATATCTCTCGGCGGTGGTCACGCCCGAATGGTTGCGCCCGGGACACTCAGGCAAGATAACCGTGAGCCTCAACTCGGCCAAATTGCACGACTATGGGCTTACCCAGACATCCGTATATATGGGCAACAGGCTCGGCGAAAAGGTGAGTGAGAGCAGCGAGATGCCTGTTTCGGTGGTGCTGCTGCCCAACTTTGACGGCCAAACAGCGGCCAACAGGAAGTTTGCGCCACGGATGGTGCTGTCTGAAGATACGCTCAACATAGACTTTGAGGGCAAGTCAAGGAAGAAAGCCGTGGTGACTATTGCCAACAAAGGGCGCACTGACTTGAACATATCGTCGCTCCAGATGTTTACAGTGGGCCTCCGCATGACCTTGGGCAAGCAGGTTATAAAGCCCGGAGAGACCACCGAGCTGAAGATAACCGCCTACAGGGATGAGCTGAAGCGGGCGCGCACGAAGCCGAGAGTGCTGATGATAACCAACGATCCCGACCATCCGAAAGTAGTAATAAGCATCAATGCCAGATAGAAAGCAATGGAACATCCAGAGAATAGCGAAGAGTACAAGGGGCTGACCGTCAACGGCGGAGTGTCCCAACCGTCCATTATAAACCCGTATCTCAACCGTATGCGTTTCCGCCGCCGCGAGTTGTCGGTGGCAGACATGGTTGAGGGCATCGTCAAAGGCAACACTACCGTGCTGAGTCAGGCCGTGACGCTGGTGGAAAGTGTCAACCCTGACCACCGCCAGAAGGCGCAGGAGGTGATAGAGAAGTGCCTTCCGCACAGCGGAAAGTCCGTCCGCATTGGTATAAGCGGTGTGCCCGGAGCCGGCAAATCGACCTCTATCGACCAGTTTGGGGTGCATTTGCTTGACAGATACGGGGGCAAACTGGCCGTTCTTGCCATCGATCCCAGTTCGGAACGTAGCAAGGGAAGCATACTCGGAGACAAGACGAGGATGGAAAAGTTGGCGCAACACCCCAGCTCTTTCATACGTCCCAGTCCAACAGCAGGGTCGTTGGGAGGCGTGGCGCGCAAGACTCGCGAGACCATAGTGCTCTGTGAGGCGGCGGGCTACGACAAGATTTTCGTTGAGACCGTCGGGGTGGGGCAGAGCGAAACGGCCTGTCACTCGATGGTGGACTTCTTTCTGCTCATACAACTGGCCGGTACGGGCGACGAACTCCAGGGCATCAAGCGCGGCATAATGGAGATTAGCGACGGAATAGTCATCAACAAATGCGACGGAGAGAACGTGGACAAGTGCCACATGGCGGCCACCAATTTCCGCAACGCGCTCCATTTCTTCCCGCAACCCGACAGCGGATGGCTGCCAAAGGTGTTGTGCTACAGCGGTTTCTACGGCACCGGCATAAAGGAAATATGGGACATGGTGTATGAATACATCGCCTTTGTCAAGGACAACGGCTACTTTGACTACCGCCGCAACGAGCAAAACAAGTACTGGATGTACGAGACGATAAACGAAAGCCTGCGCAACAGCTTCTACAACAATGCGGATATTGCCGCAAGGCTGCGGGTTGCCGAGCGTGAAGTGCTTGACGGCCGCATCAGCTCGTTTGCTGCCGCACGCAACCTGCTGGAAAGATATTGGGAAACAGTACGTTGACACTATGCTTCAGATTGAGATAGACAGCGGAAGCGGCTTCTGCTTCGGCGTGACCACGGCCATCAGGAAGGCCGAAGAGGAACTTGCTGCCGGCAATGCCCTGTATTGCCTGGGCGATATAGTACACAACGGCATGGAATGTGAGCGGTTGCGCCGCATGGGACTGATTACTATCAACCACGAAGACCTGCGCCGGCTGCACAATGTCAAGGTGTTGCTGCGCGCACATGGCGAACCTCCAGAGACTTATGCGCTCGCCCGTGAGAACAATATCGACATTATCGACGCCACGTGTCCCGTGGTTTTGCAGCTCCAGCGGCGCATCAAGAAGCAGTATGGCGCCAATCCCGACGCGCAGGTGGTCATCTTCGGCAAGAACGGTCATGCAGAAGTGCTCGGGCTGGTGGGACAAACGCAGAGCAAAGCCATCGTTATAGAGAAGTATGAGGACGTGATGCGTCTCGATTTCGCACGGGACATCTACCTTTACTCGCAGACTACCAAGTCGCTCAACGAGTTTCACCGTATAATAGACTACATCCAGAGCCACATATCCCCCACGGCCACGTTCCGCAGCTTTGACACTATCTGCCGCCAAGTGGCCAACCGTATGCCCAACATCAGCCGCTTTGCCGCCCTCCACGACCTCATTCTCTTTGTCTGCGGACGCAAGAGCAGCAACGGGAAGGTGCTGTTTGACGAGTGCATGAGGGTCAATCCCAACAGCCACCTTATCGAAGGGCCTGACGAAATAGACCCCTTGTGGCTGGAAAACGTCGAGACCGTGGGCATCTGCGGTGCGACGAGCACTCCCAAGTGGCTCATGGAGCAGTGCCGCGACGCCATCAGCAAGCTGTAAGTCGGCACTCTCTTTGCTCCAAAGCCGCCGTTTTCGTCTGAAACCACGACCGTTTTCGTCCGAAGACGCACCCTTTTTATTCTGAAGAAATATCCCTTTCCGTCCGAAGAAAAATATCCCTTTTTCGTCCGAAAGCAACCGTTATCTCTCTTACCCGTATGCTCCGCTTTTCATAAACGGTGCGTTTACGAGTCGTAAATGCCACACTTACGACCCGTAAATGCCACACTTACGACCCGTAAACCGCACGTTTACGATGCGCAAGTGCCACTATGGCCAGAATGACTGCCCGTTTTGTCGCTCAAAATTGTTAACTTTGCCGCACAGTAAAGCCGCCACCTTAGGCAGGGTGGGGCATGGTTTTGTAGAATTATGATACTTATTGCAGACAGCGGAAGCACCAAAACCACGTGGTGTCTGGCCGAAAACGGACGCGCGGAAAGGTGCGTCACCACTCAGGGCATAAATCCTTTTCATCAGGACACGGCGGCTGTTTCGGCCATAGTGGCCGGCGAGTTGCTGCCACTCTTGGAGGGAGCGTCGCCTAAGGCCGTGTTCTTCTACGGAAGCGGGTGCCGCGCCAACAAAATCCCGGCTATGGAGCAGCTTTTGGCCGAGGCTTTCCCCACGGCAACGAGGGTGGAGGCGCACGGCGACCTGCTTGCTGCGGCGCGGGCTGTGTGCGGACGAAGCATGGGAATGGCGGCCATATTGGGCACAGGGGCCAATTCGTGCCTGTATGACGGCCATAAAATAGTGATGAACACGCCACCTCTCGGCTATATCCTCGGCGACGAGGGCAGTGGGGCAGTGCTTGGGCGGCTGTTTGTCAACGCCTTGTTCAAGGGATTTCTGCCCAAGGCGGTGGCCGAGGGTTTCCTTGCCGACACGGGGCTGACGCTCGACTCACTGATAGAGCGCGTCTATCGTGAGCCGCTGGCCAACCGCTTCCTCGCATCCCTGTCTCCACATATTCTTAAGAGAGCGGATTGCAGCGAAGTGCGTGCCATTATAGTTGACAACTTCCGCAGTTTCTTCCGCCGCAACGTCGCTGCTTACGGGCACAATGAGCTTCCCGTGGGCGCAGTGGGAAGCATTGCCCACCATTACGCCCCCTTCCTTGCCGAAGCCGCCGCCGCCGAGGGCTACACAATGGGCAGGATTATAAAAAGCCCCATGCCCGGTCTTGTGGATTACCACACGCTTGACGACTGAAGCCAGAGCCTTTCCTGTCAGAAAGGTGTGCCATTATAGTGTCAGAAACAGACATTGTATTAGACGAAAAAGACCAAGCCGACGGAGGCAATGCGCCTCTCTGTCGGCTTGGTCTTTCTTCTTCTGTTGACGCTTGCGGCGGTTTGCGGCCTTAATTTGCCGGCCACAGCCGCGCCACTGCACAAATCAATGTGTCGGAGGGGTAGGGGTGTGATGCTTCAACGGTATCTTTTCTACCCTGCGCTGGTGGCGTCCGCCCTCGAAAGAAGTCTTGAAAAACTCGTCAAGGATGGACTCGGCAGTCTTGTTGTCCACGAAACGGCCTGGCAAAACGAGCACGTTGGCATCGTTATGTTGGCGGATAAGGTGGGCTATCTCGGGTATCCACGCCAGTCCGGCGCGTATTCCCTGATGCTTGTTGAGCGTCATGCTGATGCCTTCGCCGCTTCCGCAGATGCCAATGCCGGGATATACCTCGCCGCTCTCCACCCCTTCGGCCAGCGCATGGCCGAAATCGGGGTAGTCACAGCTAAGGTCGCTGTAAGTACCATAGTCCTTGTAGGCGTAACCGTGGCGTTCGAGATACTCCAGCACAAATTGTTTGAGGGGAAAGCCCGCGTGGTCGCAGGCTATTCCCACTGTCTTTATGTCCATAGTATTACGTCTTTTGAAACGTTACTCGGCCAGAAAAGCCTTCACTTGCTTATATACGTTCTCGCCAGTATAGCCCAGTTTCTCGTCGAGCACCTTGTAGGGAGCGGAGAAACCGAAGCTCGGCATGCCCCAAACACGGCCGTTGGCACCAACAAGGCCTTCGAGTGTTACAGGCAGACCGGCTGTCATACCGAATATCTTGGCGTTCTTCGGCAGCACACTCTCCTGATATTCCTTGCTCTGGCAGCGGAACAGTCCTTCAGACGGGGCACTAACGATGCGCACCTTTACTCCGTCCTTGCGCAGAAGCTCGGCTCCGGCCACGAGGGTAGATACTTCAGAACCGCTTGCAAGCAGGATTACGTCATACTTGTCGTCGGATCCGGCCACGATATACGCACCCTTGCGAGCCTGTTCGTAGTCGTTGCCGGCAGGGAGTTTGGCGATATTCTGGCGCGAGAACACGAGTGCCGTCGGCGTAGCCATGTTTTCCATGGCCATAGCCCAGCAAACAGTGGTCTCGTCTGCGTCTGCGGGACGGAAAACCCGCACGCTGTCCTTGCCGTGGTGGTTCTTCAGCTTCTCCATCAGGCGTATCTGCGCCTCCTGTTCCACCGGTTCGTGGGTCGGACCGTCCTCACCTACGCGGAACGCATCGTGCGTCCAGATGAACTTGATGGGCACTTCCATGAGCGC